>JBCCSO010000133.1:0-9794 GCA_039199965.1 Chloroflexota bacterium
CTCATGTATCTGCCAGATTACGCGATCGGCCGCTTAGTTGAGACTCCGGTCGAAATCATCAGCGTTTTGCAAGCGTTTATCGACAACGATGGAGTGTTTGAGATCAATGATGCGCTTGTTGGTGGAGATGATTTCTTAGCAGGTGACTTGGTTGATAGCCAGTGCGCTATGATGAATGATTTTGGCCTTACTGTAGACTGTGCTCAAAGCGATGAGGCCTTTTCGGCGAGCTTCTTGGCTGGGCAGCCAAGCTCTGTCTGGACCTCTTATCACAGCAATCACTACAGTATGGGAATTTTTGGCGGGGCCTTTAGCGCAACAGACTTGTTCCTGCTTGCAAATGCAGATGCCTCGTTTATGGGAACAATTGGCTGTCACGCAGGACTAAATGTAGCAGATGCAGGTTTGTTTTCTGACATCGATATCGCTCAAGGGGTGGCCCATCACGGCGGTCTCACCATCGGATCAACCGCTTACACTTACGGTTCATCTCAGGGCGTGAACTACACAGAGGCACTGATGGAAGATTTGACGCAGCGTTTGCTTTCGGCCGATCAGCAACCCATCGGCCCCCTTTTGAGCCAATCAAAGCACGCGTATTATCTTAGCCGGGGCTGGTTTAATTATCTTGATGCCAAGTCAATATCCCCTATGATGCTCTACGGTCTTCCGATGACCCGCTATGATCTACCTGACAATAGCCTGCGAGCCTTGTCCGTTAAATCGCAGTCTATGCTGACCGCAGAACAGAACATGGTTAGCATGGCATTTTCAAGTCAAGATTATGCGAGGATTCAAACGGCAGATGGCGAGTACTTTACCTTCATGGGCCAATCGATTGCACAGCACAAGCAGCCGATCCAGCCTGTACATCGTGAGCAAATTCCTTTTGAAAAAGATGGTAAGCAGCTAAAAGGGATGCTCATTTTGCAAGCTGAATTCGAGGATATTGAAAACTTTGATCCGGTTGTTAACGAATCTTGGGTAATGGGTGCCCAAACGCAAACAGAGATTGTTGAACCCGCGCTTGAAATCAGCCAGTGGGATAGAGATTTACCAGTTAGTCTGAGCTTGCCAACAGACGGTACGAGTCAGGCCAGCCTGAACTATGTTCCCGGCCTTTACAATGCTGAAACGGAAGTTGAGCGTTTGTTTAGCTCAATCACACTACAGCCTATCTACGGCGGTGGAACGGACAATGTTCCCCCCATCATTTTAGCTGCCGCTGTTGAGCAAACGGCAGATGAAACAACGTTTTCACTTAACATCCCTGAGAATCAAAATCCAGAACTGGTCTTGGTGGTGTATGAGGACGGTGACACATGGCGATCAGACATACTCATCTACAATCCGATCGAGTCACGTTGGGAAGGAGCTGTCCGCACTCAGGTTGATCGATATCGGCTACAAGTGGTTGATAGCTTTGGCAATGTTGCCGACGTTGGCTGGCTGACCGGTAGCTTTGATAGTTTGGAGCCGCCTATCAGCGGTACAGGCTCCACCCTATATTTGCCTTTTGTCAACCGCTAATTGCATCTGTGAGGTAGGGGCACCCCTCGTAGGTGCTCGTGCCCGGATGTACATGAAAGACACCCCTACAAGTTGTTTTGCGTAAAGCCTGATTTGGCGCGTACCGCTGGATCAAAATGATTTATCGGTTATCATTTTGACATGCAACCTGAAGATGTAGAGGAACTGTTTAGCGAAACGCGCGGTAAGGCAGAGGACATCGCTTTTGAAGAGGGTTTGAAGGAAAGTACAGCCTTCCTAGAGAAGGAGTTTAGCCAGCACGATCAATTTCACATGCCTGTTGTGCAAGGGTTTTACTGGCGGGTGATGGCAACGCTTTACATGTTTTATGATCAGCATGAGAATGTGATTGAGGCTGCTGGAAAGTCAGCCGAAAGCTACTCGGGCGCAGGATTTAGTCTAGAAAATGCAAAGTCAAAAGCTGTGATGGTGACAGCTCTGGGCCAGCTCCATCGTTTACAAGATGCAGAAAACTTGGCTAATGAACTCTTGCCTATCTTTGAAGAAAATTCGCTGCCGGTGGGGCAGATTATCGTTAAAAACAACTTGGCTTATGCATATTCCTACGCTGGGAATCATCAAAAATCGCTTGCCATTCTGCGGGAAGTTCATACACAATGCCTTGAAATAGAAAGTGGCTACAGGGGGATGGTTGCTCTTTCGGAGATCGCGCTGCAGTTAGAGCTGCTTGAAAGGTATGACGAAACCCTAAAAATATACGATCAGATTTTTGAGCAAATTAAAGAAAACCCAGATTTGGAAGTGGATCAGAACTTTTTAATCTCACTGCGTTTTAGCCGAGCTATTTTGCTCTTTAAGTTGGGGCTCTTTGAAGATGCTCTCATGAATATCGGAGAAATCCGACAAAATGAGAGCTTGGCGCCTCCGTCTATGAAAGGCTATGTTGATCTGGTTGAAGGAGTCATTTCAGGATATTTAGGGGATTCAAAAGCCGCTATTTTTCTGCTTAGGCGTGCGGTCAATCAATTTGTGGACGTAGTTGATCAGGCTGAAGCAGTTGTATATCTGAGCAAAAATCTGCGTAGTGGAAGTCATCCTGAGCTTGAAGAGGCGCTGACACAGCTCCAAACGATGGCAGGCAAAGTGAAATCGACTGAGAACCCGTTACTGCGGCTCCTTATTTTTATCGAGCAGGCTGAAATCAACTTGGTTCTCGGTCGAACCGCTGTCGCCCTGCAACTGATCGAACAGGCTGAGCAGGTTGATTTAGATGCTGACCTCTTTGTGCAGACGCGACTGCTCAAAGTCATTAAAGCGGAGTCACTTTTGACTTCTGACCCTGAGGCTGCTCGGGAAGAACTTGAACCACTGCGGCCGGATCTAAACGCTTTGCCTGTAGAAGTTGCAGTGCGCCTATTGAACGGATTGGGTCGATCATACATGCGTTTAGGGCAATTTGATCAGACCTTTCAAACATTTCAAGAGTCTGTGCAAAAAACACAGGACTGGAGCCAGCACGTAAGCGGTCACGCTTCACAGGCGGGCTTTTTGCAGCGTATCCGCCAGCCTTTTGATGGGTTGATGACCAGTGCGGTTGCGAAAAATTTGCCCAGCCATGCTTTGCTGAACCTACTTGAACAAGTGCGCGGCCGGGCGTTAGAAGAGTTAGGTGCAACATCGTACATGTCATTTGGGCAAGGTGAATTGCATAACCTGTTTGAAAAGCGGGAACGCCTTTTGCGACAGATTGACCATGCGGGTCGGCCGCTTTCTTATCGATCAGATGCAGAGGATACAGATACAGCACAGCCTATACAAAAACAGCAGTTGGTAGAGCTGCAAACACAGGTAGCCCGACTCAATGAGGCGATTCAACGTAAGCGGTCAGAGTTTGAGCAAGCCAATCAAGCTGACTACCAAGGAGCAAATGTGACTGTGCCAGCACCCACTTTTTTGACGTGGTTTGAAACTACAGATCATCTATTTGTTCTAATTAATCATGCAGAAGGCACAGATTACTTCCAGCTTGAAACATCAGTAGATGAGCTGGAAAACGAGTGGGAATCTGTGTTTCGCCAGCTTACTAGGGTGCGGTGGAATCAGCGGCTCGCCAGCCGCCTAACTGATGTATGGCAGAAACTGACTGCGCCTGTTGATGATATCCTTGAAACTGTACACAAACTGGTCATTTGCCCCATCGGTGCGCTGTGGCAGATTCCATACGGCGTGCTACAAACTGGTGGTCGGTTTGTCGGAGACGTGTGGGAGCTTGTTCTGACACCAAGTTTAAACATTTGGCAAATGTGTCAAAGACGAGACCCTCAGCATCAAAATGTGCTGCTTGCGGGTGAAACGGGGAATGAAAATGACCTCATCTATCTGCCCAGTGTCGCCAGTGAAATTGAAGGGCTTTCAGCCGTTTTTCCAGATGCGCATGTGTTGCTCAATGAATTGGCTACGCGCGAAAACTTCTTCCAGCAGCTTGCAAACAAGCGCCTGATCCATATTGCCGGTCACATCGAATATGTCGCCCACCGGCCGGTTATGTCTGGTATTCGTCTGCATGATAATCGCTATATACGCGCGTCTGATTTTTACCTGCAGCCCGGCATTTTAGACGGGGCAGATGTGGTCCTGAGCGGGTGCGAATCCGGCCGTGTTTCAAGTGTGGGCACTGAGATTGTGGGGTTAACCAGCAGCTTGGTAGCGGCTGGTGCCCGCAGCGTGCTGGTCACCCTTTGGCCAGTTGATGACGCTGCTACCGCTCATTTCATGAAGCTATACTATCAGCATCTGCTTGAGGTTGATGTGCCATCCAAAGCCCTTCATCTGGCACAGGCTGATATGCGGCAATCGGCCGACTATGCTCACCCCATCTACTGGGGAGCCTTCGTGAGCCTGTTCCGCTAGTATTGTTTTGAGCTGTGGTCTTTTGCCTTTTAACTTTTGGCTTTTAACTTTTGGTTTGTAGGCACAACCAAGATAAAGTTAAACAAAAATTTTCTTGAGGTAATTTTAGCTATGTTACAGCTCGACTTGGACTTTGTTCGGAGCCAATTTCCAGCCTTTCAAGAGCCATCACTGGAAGGCTGGGCCCATTTTGAAAACGCGGGTGGATCTTACCCGTGTAAACAGGTGGTTGCCCGCCTGCACGATCTTTACAGCAAAACCAAAATCCAGCCCTATGGCAATACCCCTATCCAAATTGCGGCCGGGCAGGCGATGGATGAGGCCTACGAATGGCTATCTGCTTATCTAAACGTAGGGAATGATGAAGTCCATTTTGGCCCGTCAACGTCTCAGAATACCTACGTGCTGGCCTACTCCCTGCGCGGTATGTGGGACGATGGAGACGAAATAATTGTTTCGAATCAAGACCATGAGGCTAACGCTGGAGCCTGGCGCAGAATGGCAAATATGGGGATTGTGGTCAAAGAGTGGACCATCAACCCAGAGACCGGCCACCTTGATCCGGCCGACCTTGAAGCGCTCATTACCGACAAAACCCGTATGATCGCCTTTCCGCATGCGAGCAATGTGGTGGCTGAAACCAACCCGGTTGCCGAGATTGCCGCCATTGCTCATGCGGCCGGGGCTATTTGCGTAACGGATGGGGTGGCTCAAGCCCCACACGGTTTGCCAGACGTGCAGGCGTTGGGGGCAGACATCTATCTATTTTCACTGTACAAAACGTGGGGGCCACATTTGGGGCTAATGATGGTTAAGAGAGAGCTGCTTGATAAAATGACCAATCAGAGCCACTATTTCAACGATGGCAAGGTGCGCAGCATGCTAACCCCAGCCGGACCGGACCATGCACAAATTGGGGCCGCGGCCGGAATCGCCCAGTACATGGACGCTGTATATGCACATCATTTTGACGATCTTGCAGACACTGACAAAGCTGAACGTGGCCGCCGCTTGCATACGCTCTTCGAGGCTCATGAGAAGAAACTTCTTGCAAAACTAATGGGGTGGATGACCGCACGCGATGATATCCAGATGGTAGGGACGTCTGACCCAGAATTGCGGGCTCCAACCGTTTCATTTGTGCCGCTCAAAGCCAAGCACGCTGATATTTTGGATACGTTTAAATATCACAAAATCATCGCCAAATCAGGTGATTTTTACGGGGTGCGGCCGCTGAACGGCATGAACATTCCGCTAAATCCAGGGGTGGTGCGGGTTTCATTTCTCCATTACACGACAGAGGGTGAAATTGATCAGTTAATTGGGGGACTTGAAGAAGCGTTAAAGTAAGAAGTGAAAAGTGAGAAGAATAAAGCCGCAAGTGCTTCATACTTCTCACTTTAAACTTTCTACTTAAAACTAGTCTGCTGCAGTTAATACTGCGCGGCTTTCCTGCATATTTTTGACCCGCTCAATGGCGCGCACAATCAGGTTGCCCATCATGCTGACATCTTCTTGGTCTAGGAAGACTGGTAGGCGCAGGTCACAGGCTGTTTTAAGCATTCCTTCCGTGATGGGAAGCTCATCGCTGCTGGTGTCTAGGTAACGCCAGTTCCAGAAGCAGCGAGCGTTGTCTTCCGCCATACCGAATACCGCAATTTTGATACCCTCTTGCGCAGTGGTTTCAATAAAGTTGCGGATTTTTTCACCCGTTAGCCCACGCAAATTGAATTGAATTGAATTTGGCACAGGGTGCTCGTTATCAACACGATCAGGCACATCGATGTGTTCTGAGCGGTTCAGAATACTGGCAATGGTGAAATAGTTCCGGCGGAACTTATCCCCTTTGGTGTCAATATTGGCGATTTGCGGCCGGGCGATGGCGGCCGAAATTTCGTTCATCCGCATGTTGTATGCCGGGTAGAAGCCCTGATATTTTTCAAGCAGATCCGGCCGGTCGAAATATTGTTTGGCCCATTGTTTCTCGTATGCACCGGCAAGAATGATCGCTTTAGCCATAATGTGTGGGTCATTGGTGGTTAACATCCCACCTTCACCAGCGTTAATCATTTTGGTCGATTGGAAGCTAAAGGCTCCCATTTGGCCAAAGGTGCCAGCTTGTTGCCCGTTGTAGGTGTTGCCTAATGCGTGAGCGGCGTCTTCCATGAGGACGATGTCATTGGCTTCGCAGATTTCAACGACTTTTGCCATGTCAGCTACGTGACCGCGCATGTGTGAGAGCAGCAAATATTTTGCGTCAGGATTTTCAGCAACTTTTTTCTCGAGATCAGCGATGTTGATCACGTAGTTGTCGTCTGTTTCTACCAGAAGGGGTTCTGCGCCGGCGTGTACGATGCTGGATGGGACGGCCGTGAATGTGAAAGCTGGCATCAGCACTTTGTCACCGCGCTCGATTCCGGCCGCCATGAGTCCAATAAAGATGGCGCTGCTGCATGATGTCACGGCCAAAGCGTATTTAACGCCTAAATATTCAGCAAATTCTTTTTCGAGCAGGGCGGTTTCTGATTCTTCGGCCGTTTTGCCGCTATAGCGGAACAGCTTGGCCGATTTCATGATTTCTTCAACCCGGCCGTAAGCTTGGCTGGGGATGGGGTCTGGGATGGTGAGGTCTTTGTGGAAGGTTTTGCGTCCCCCGTCGATAACGAGTGGTCCTACATGGTCTATGTTTGTCATAAGATTTCCTTTATCATTTGACCATTTAAGATTTTGGATTGACGATTTATATAAGTGGTTGCCAAAAATAAATCACCAATCAGAAATCGAAAATGAAGATTTCGCAATTTCAACAGAATTAAACATCATTTTCGCTAATTTAGCGAAAGATAAATAATAATCTGTCAATAAAGCTAAAAATATAAACACAGATGTGGCTTATTGGTTGCGGGTGTAGGCCAAATCTCATACAAGTGTTGTTCAAGGACATTTAAGTTGGTTACAAGGACAATTAGTTGGTTACAAAAGCTCCCCCAAGTTTCATCAGTCAGCCCATCTAACTTTGCTATCGGCCGGTCGAGAGAAGCGTTTGTACGCGGTACCGCCCTACACCGATGTTTATCCGCTTGAGTTTGATGATGTCTTTTTTGAAGTGGAAGATCAAACCGGCCGGGTGTGTAAGCGGTCTGACCAGATCAACAAATTCATGAACGAGATTCCACTAGAAGATGGAGCGGCCGAATTTGAACTGTCTGACACCAGTTTTGCAGACAAGTTTGTACAGCAAAAAGAAGGGGAAGACGTCGAAATTGGATACACCTATTTTGACCAGAACGGCAATTTTTATGTGGATGGGTACCTAAAAGTAAATAGTGGCCAGTAATCGGTGACCAGTGGGCTTGCTCTCACTGGAAACTGATCACTATGATTGAATAACAACCGCCTCAGCTATTTGAAACCAAGCCCCTTCCGCTAGTGCCCGCATAACTTCAATGATAAAAAACGTATTCCCCTCTGTCTCTTGCTCCAGAAGTTGCGCTATTTCGGCCGCGTTAGCCCTCCCTCCCAACATCGCCTCACTCAGCTGCTCAACCTCAGCCGTGTTTAAGTGCTTCAGTTTCATTGGTTTACCACCCAGCAACTCATCCAGCAAAGTTGGCCGCTCATCACTCCGGTAGGTCACAATCACCATCACATTTGGCAGCCGCTGAATGCGTTCAAGAATCTGTTTGACCGGTATCAGGCTTTCCCGGGCCCAGTGCAAGTCTTCCAAAAGCAGCAGGGTTGGCTGAATCTGCCGCTTTATCGCTTCATACAATGTTTCCACAAGGCGCTCTTGATCGATACTGCCATTGGATGAAGACACTGTCTGGATTTGCCGATTCAGCAACCGGTCAATGTTTGGGTCAAGCTCTGTAAGATCTGTGTTCAGCACGAGCCGCGGCACAACATCGCGCCACATCTGGTAAGGCAGTCCACCTACTTCAGTCGCTTGACCCCGCCAAACCTGCCATCCATCTACCAAAGCAAGCGTTTCAACCTCATTGAGCAGGCGTGATTTACCTACTCCACTTTCTACTCCAATCAACCATCCCGAGCTTCGTCCTGTTTTAGCCGCTTCAAGCGCACGAGTTAGACGCTCTATTTCACGCTCTCGTCCTATAAAAGTGGCTGACTGCAGATAGCTCTCCCTGATTGCGGGCGTTTCAGTTAAAACAGAAGCACCTAAAACATCGGTTAATAAAAGCAGGGCATCACTTGCTGACTGGGGACGATGAATAGGAACTGGAATAAGAAGCTGATTCAAGAGCGGCCGTAGACGCTCATCAACCGAATCTAAATCCGGCTCATATTCAAACAGTCGATTGTGAAAGCCAGAATCAAAGGGTCCAAAAGGATGTCGGCCACTTAGAATTTGCGTAAACAAAACCCCGACTGCATAAAGATCGGCTGCTTTGGTCGGGTCATCCCCACTCATCACTTCGGGCGCAATGTACAGTGGTGACCCGCCTACTCCTACATGATCATCTACTTTATGTGACAGGCCAAAATCTAACAGTTTGACAACCTTATCCACAACCAGTACATTTTCCGGCTTGATATCACGATGCAGGATGCCCCTCCGATGAAGATAAGCAAGCCCCTGCAAAAGCTGTTCGATCAGATCGATTTTCCCAACAAAATCTAGGTCAACCGCGGCTTCCAGAATCGTTTGAGCCTGAGGGAGATAGGTCATCGTGTAATAGGGCTGTCTTTCCGCATCAAAGCCGTAATCAAGGACGGAAATAATATTGGGGTGACGCAGACCAGCCAGAATCTGGAACTCTCGTGCGAGCCCTAAACGCATCTGTTCTTCTGTATCGTAAAGGGAGATCGCATTAACAAACTTTAGCTCGCTATCGAGCCGAACGCGTTTGAGAGCAGATGTTTGGCCTGACAGTCGATCCAACGCACGGAAAACAACCCCCATTCCCCCGAATCCAAGTGTCTCTTGTATTTCATAGCGGCCGTTGATTGTTTCGGCTTCAAAATCTTGATTTGTGTTTAACATAACCCCGAAAATGTACGCAGTGTATTGTTAATAGATTGTCAATTAAATGGGAAATTTGCTACGACAACCTCTTACTAATCGTTTTAGAGCATCAACCTAGAATGCATGGCTATCTTCAGAACCCTTTGCTGGGCAATTGCTTTTGAACACGAACTAAGACAGATACTCTTCCGTGTGCTCGCCCAAACTAGGAGCGGGTGGTAATTCAACCAGCTCTTCTCACAGCCAGCGGAAGCCTGACCCAAACACCCCATCGCTATTGGGCAGGTCAATCCCCTGTGTTTCGGGATAAACCTCTGTCAGGTACTCGTGCAAATTTCGCACCTTTGCTGCCGGAACTCCGGCCGAGGTAAGTTGTTCTTCCAGCGACCCCGCCTCAAACTTTTCC
>JBCCSO010000134.1:0-9792 GCA_039199965.1 Chloroflexota bacterium
CGACCGCAGCGGCCGGTTGCCAAAAATATCGCCGTCCCGCTGGGTCTGGTTGGGTTAGCGCTGACTTTAACTGCGGCCGTCACCTCACTTTACACCCTATGGAACGATCCAACCGTAGCCAAAGACAACGTGCGCGAACTGGTGCGCTACATTGAAGATCGGGCCGGGACCAACGACCTTGTTGTCTACAACGACGCAATTTTGATGCTCTCGCACGAGCACTACATGGAGCGCGATGATTTGCCGGTTGTGCCGCTGCCCTATTATCCGTATGTCGCTACCGGCGGAACCATCGACAATCTGAACCGCTTCCAGGGGGAGTATGAGCGCATTTGGTATGTCCCATCCCCACCAGATGACGGCCGGGATGAGACCCGCATGGTGCACACGTGGCTGCTTGAAAACGGGCAGGTGATTGATGAGCAGGCCTACGACGGCAAAGCGACGATGGTCCGTGTAGAGGCGTTCCAAACTCAGTTTGCCAGCTTGTCAGCCGCGACCGAATCACAGATTCAGCTAAAAAACATTGAACTGGCCAGCATTGGCCCCAACCGCATTTGGATCAATACGCAGTGGAGCGGGGATTTACGCCAGCTTCCGCCCGACACCGAAGCAATTATTGAGTTAAAAGGAGCAGATGACTGGAATTGGGTGCGCCATCAGAGCCCCGTTCTGCACACCGTTGATCAAAGCGAGCGGGGGGCCGTCAGTCAAATTCAGCTCGATTTTCCCCGGCCGCTGGGGCTCAACGGCGGCAGCTACCAACTGCGCGTTGACCTCGTTTTAAAAGATGGTTCCCCACTGGCTCAAACAGAAGGAGGGTCAACCAATCTCGACCTGCCGTCGTATCTTGCCCGAGAGCTAATTGTTAGCACAAGCCCAACGGCTCGATTTGAAAATGGCGTGGCGTTAAAAGCGGTTGAAATCCCTGACCTTCAAATTCGGCCGGGCCACTTTTTACCCACCCACGTGGTTTGGCAAACCGAAAACAACATAGACGTTTCAAACTTAAGCTACAAGCTGCAAATTTTTGGCCCAGACGGCCGCTTGGTAGCAGACCAGTCTGGCAATCCCGCCACAGACTGGGTGAACGCATGGTCTCCCGATCAGCTTTATCGGGACCACACAGAAGCCCTGTTCCCGGCTGACGCTCAGCCCGGCATTTATGAATTCCGCTGGCAGTTGCTTGAGGGTGACACCGTCGTTCCCGGCCGTCAGGGATGGTGGCCCTTCGGCTCCGACTGGGTCACGCTGGGCAGCGTCGAGGTGGTTCCGTGGCCTTTTGTGGACACCGCTCCGGCCGTTGACGTGCCGCTCGATGCTACTTTTGACACGATAGGCCGCCTGCACGGCTACACTCAAACGGAAACACAAGATCGATTAACAGTCGAGATGGTGTGGCAGGTGGAGCAGGTTCCGGCCGAATTTTATGTCTCATTTTTGCACCTCATCGATCCAGCAACCGGTGACATTGTGGCACAGCGGGCGTGGATACCGGCCGACGGGTTGCGCCCTACAACCGGCTGGCGGCCGGGAGAATTTATCTCTGACACCCACTCGCTCGATCTAGCTGAACTGCCCGCAGGCACCTATGACATTGCGCTTGGACTGTATGTGCCCAACACCTTCCAGCGGCCAGCCGTCACGCTCAATGGGGCAGAACAGGTTGCCCGCGAAGTTGTCATCGGGCGATTAAAAAAGTAGGGGCGACTCATTTCTACCAAGTATTTTGCCAAAAGTGAACATATGCATAGAAATGAGTCGCCCCTACCAGAACACATGAAGCTGCTCAAACTACCCACCATCTTAATCAGCTACGTGCTGCTGGCGCTGGTCTACTCGTGGGCAACTCCCGTCTTTGAGTCTTCAGACGAGTACAAGCACTTTCCAGTCGTTGAGCATATTCACCGGACGGGGCGGCTGGTAGAGCTTGACCCAGACAACGAAGGCAAATGGAAGCAGGAGGGGGCTCAACCACCGCTTTACTATTTGATGATGGCGGCCGCCACCGCATGGATTGACACGAGCGATCTTGATCAGGTCCACGTTGAAAACCGCCATGCGTTTATCGGGAATCCGGCCCAATTCAAAAACAAAAATCTCGTGTTTCATGATCCTGTCAGGGAACGGTTCCCGTGGTCCGGCTCAATTCTGGCCGTTTTTGTCATTCGGGCACTCTCTATCGGATTAGGGGTTGGGACACTCTGGTTTGGCTACTTAGCCGCCAAGCTCTTTTTTGACGAGCGTGAGGCGTTGATTGTAGTCGCTCTGACCGCCTTTAATCCGATGTTTCTGTTCATCAGCGCGGCCGTTAACAATGATTCGCTGTCAGCCATGCTGGGTGCGGCCGGATTGTTTGTGCTGCTCACCATCTGGATTCGACAAAGCAGGCAGGCCAAACCGCAGTTTCTGCGCAGGCACTACGCTGTGCTGGGTCTGATTTGCGGCCTCGCCATGCTCACCAAATTGAGCCTAGCTACCCTCTTGCTGCTAGGTGGCATCGTCACGCTACAGGGCATGATGATGGCCAAGCAGAAGCGCAATCGCTGGGGAGACATGCTCAAACCGGCCGAATCCGGGCTGATTACGCTCGCTATTGCCATTGTGCTGGTGGGGCCGTGGCTATTGCGCAACCTGCGCCTGTACGGTGACCTAACCGGACTAACCCCGTTTATTGAGGTACAGGGTACACGAGACAATCCCACCTTGTTTGGGGTCGATTGGGTGGCTGAGTTCGGCACCTTCTTCCGTTCATTTTGGGGGCTGTTTGGCGGAGTAAACGTTTTCGGCCCCCAATGGTTTTACACCGTTTGCAACCTGCTTTTTCTTATCGGGATGGCGGGTCTCGTTTGGCAGTTGGTTAAGAAGCCCCAATCGCTTAAAAACTTGACGCTACCTGCGCTCATGGTCGCTGTTACCATGATTTTGCTCATTCGCTGGACGATTATTTCTCCGGCGTTTCAGGGGCGACTGCTGTTCCCAGCTTTGATCGGTGTCAACCTGCTGTGGGTCAAAGGGATGCAGGTTTCCAGTGGCAAGTGGCAAGTAGCGCAGCTTCCTCTTTACCCTACACTCTCTGCCCTCTTCTTCCCCATTATGGCGGTGCTCATCCCATTCACTCACATTGCGCCCACGTATGCTTACCCAGAGCCGCTGGTGCAAGTTCCGGCCGATGCTGAGTTTGGGCCCATTCTGTTTGAAGCTGGAAACGGTGAATCTCTTTCACTGGTGGGGGTTGACATTGAGCCGGGTCAAGTTGCTTTTCCGGGAGACCAGCGCGGGGTGGTGCTTACGCTGTACTGGACCACAGAAACAGGAGTCTCAACTGATTATGTGACGGCCGTTCACGCCTTAGGTCGCGAGCTTGAGTCGATGGGGCAGGTAGACCGCCATCCCGGCTGGGGCATGTGGCCACCCACCCGCTGGCAACCGGGTGAGATTTATGCGGATCGGTATCAGGTATGGGTCAATGAAAACGATCTGAATCCGGCCCTGCTGCGCATGAGCATAAGCGTGACAGACACAGCGATGCAGCCAAAAGAGACGCTGACGGCCAAAAGTCCGGCCGGAGACGAGCTGGAACTTGTACTTGTGGGTGAAGCCAAGTTAGGAGAAACCGACCGGCCGCTGTTTTTTGTGACGCAATCTTTGATTAATAGTTTTGAAGGGGCTGATTTTTCAGATTTTGTCACGCTGGACAGTTGGGGGATTGCCTCAGAAGCAGAATCTTTCGCGGCCGGTGAAACGCTTGATCTGTGGCTCAACTGGCGTGCCAACGGGACACCCAGCACAGACTATACCGTTTTTGTGCAGCTCATTGATCCTGATGGCAATCTGGTTGCCAGTGGTGATCAGCCGCCTTTGAATGGCGACTACCCAACAAGGCTTTGGGAATCAGGTGAGATGCTTGAGGACTCAAAAACGCTGCAAATCCTGGCCGATATTGAGCCAGGCACCTACCAAATTTTCATCGGCCTATACGACCCGATTACAGGTGACCGCATGCAGCGGCTCGACGGCAGAGACTCTGTTTCTGCAACCATTGAAATCAAGTAGGGGCGAATCATTTTAGCAAACATGATTTCCCTACGCCAGCTTGTACATAGAAATGAGTCGCCCCTATCATTTCATCATCCTATCAACTATCAATAGCCATTGTTTGTAGTAGCAGGCTTCAGCCGCTAGATCTTTCATGAAAAAGAAACCGTATGGGGAGTGCCACGCACTCTGCGATAAGCTATCATTACGGTCATGAATTACAGCGAATTCCAACTGACTACAACTGACAACATCATGCTTCAGGCGAAGCTTTGGCAAACGGATGAGGAACCAAAAGCCATCGTTTGTTTGATACACGGCTTTGGAGAGCACTCCGGCCGGTATAACCATGTGGCCAAGGAATTTGTTGAGGCTGGCTACACGGTGCTGGGCATGGACAGCCGGGGACACGGCAAGTCAACCGGCCGACGGGGGTTTATCCCATCCTACGGGCAGTTCATCGAAGATGTGGATGTGCTGCTTGAAACGGCCGCTGACAAATTCCCAGACAAGCCTAAATTCTTATATGGCCACAGCACCGGTGGCGGCTTGGTGCTGCGCTATGTATACGAGCGCAAGCCAGACATCGTGGGGGTGATTGCCTCTAGCCCGTGGCTCCGATTGGCACGCGATCCCGGCTTTGTGAGCCGTCTCATTATGCACATTTTCAGCCTATTCCGGCCGCAGTTTACGGTTGACGCGGGACACACTCCCGGTCTACTCAGCCGTGATCCGGAGGTAGACAAAATCTTTGTGGCTGATCCGCTCAATCACAGCAAAATGACGGCCGGACTGCTAACCGGGGGAATCAGCAATGGAGAGATGCTGCTCAAACACGCGGCTGAATTCCCAGAAATTCCGCTACTTTTGCTGCACGGCACCGGGGATAAAATCATCAACTACAAAGGGAGTGTGCTATTTGCAGACAAGGCACCGGCCGAAACGCTCACATTTTTGACCTATGAGGATGGCTCCCACGAGTTGCACAATGACATCTGTAAATCAGAAGTGCTTGAGGCGATGGCAGGCTGGTTAGACAGGCAGTTAATCAGCGTGGCCGTCTAAAAAGTAGAACCTTCACCTGACACGTGTTCAGCAACTGCGAGAACGCACTTCGACAGGCTCAGTGCTCTTTGCAAGCGAAAGTCCTAATAAGTAAAGGTTTTCTAAAGGCTACATCAAAGCGGACGCCGCAAAATCAACCGCCTGCTCAAACGACATCGCCTGACCGGCCGAAAGTAGGCCATCTACCTCTTCATCCAGCTTTTCTTTGGCGGGGGCCAGTTTCTGATCGAGTTTTTCTTTTAGTACAGGGGACAGCGGCGACTCAATTTCTTCTCGAATGCGCTCGGCCGCGCCCACCAAAGTCAGCGCCTTCTGAGGCTGGTCGGTCTGAGCCAGCAACGCGCTGATATCCTCGATTAGAAACGCTGAGGCCCACTTTTCACCCAATCCCGCATTGATCTCAAGACTCTCTTTGTACATCACGGCCGCTGTATCATGCTCGTTGAAGATCGCTTTCACGTTGCCCAAATTGTTGAGCGTATTAGCAATCCACCATTTAAAGCCGGACTCTCTGAACGTGACCAATGCTTCCTCAAGGATGCCGCCAACCTCGTCAAACTCACCCAGCTCCATCAAAACATAGGCTAAATTGCTTGAAACCTGTGCAATCGGCATCTTCTCACCACTAATGCGCTTATTCTCGAGTGATTTAGTTAAAAACTCTTTTGATTTTGGTAAGCTGCCCTGATACTCGGCCACAATTGCCATGTTGGCTAAAATGCTGCCTGCTTCCGATGCATCGTTTAATTCGCGTCGGATGTCAAGTGCGCGTGTGTACAGCCCCATCGACTCATCAAGCTGCCCCTGCTGGGCATTGAGCGTACCTAGGCAGGTAAACGCCTTGGCCAAACCCGGCCGGTCGTTGACGAGCTCGGACGTATCTCGGGCCGCGGTGAGCCACGCCTCAGCTTCTGTATAGTTTCCTTGCTTGCGCTGCATCTCGCCCAGAGCGATATTTGATTTTGCTAGCAAGAGAGGATTGTCCAATCGTTCGGCTAACTTATGTGCGGCCACATACTGCACGTTCGCAGAATCCCAAACCCCAACGTGTTCATTAATTTCACCTAAGCTTAGCCGCACTTCGATCTCGTCAATCCCATCTACCAATGGCAGTAGTTGTGAAAAATAATTGATGGCGGTTGCATTGGCATAATTGACCTGCGCTGTTGCCCCCGCCCGGCGCAGAAATTCCTTCTTCTTGGTTAGGTTTTCACTGCGACCGTAGTGAAATGCCAGCAGGTCAATATTTTGCTCAACATTGGCCGGATAGCGTGACTCTATGAAATAGCCGATCTCTTCGTGCAAGCGGGCACGCGTTTGGTAAGGCAAACTTTCATACGCTACCTCTTGGGTGACCATGTGTTTAAAAATGTAGGTTAGCTCTGGCTCAGTTGACTCAATCGGCGTAAGCTCAAGCCTGCTCAACCGCTCGAGATCGTCCATGATCATGGTGGTAACCTCTTCAGCCGGATAAATGCCCCACACCATGGTTGCTCTGAATAAACGGCCGATGACGCTTGCCACACGAATGGCTATTTTCTGAGTTTCAGACAAATTGTCGATGCGGCTCAGTACTAGGCTGTAGATCGTATCGGGAAGATCAAGTGCTAAGAGCGCATTTTCATCTGTAGGATCAACACCACGGTCCTGAATGAAGTTGATGATCTCATCTAAATAAAACGGGTTACCAGACGCTTTGCGCACCAGTTCTTCAACAAAGCGAGCTGGGATGTTCTGGTCACCAATAAACTCATCGACCTTAAACTGAATTAGCGCGTGTGATTCTTCGGCTGAAAAGCTGCTCAGCTTGATCTCTGTAAAGCATTCAAGCTCATCAATTTTAGGCATCTGAAGACGCTGCGTATCTGGCGGCCGGTAAGCTATTAAAAGTAAAATAGGAAGTTGACCAATGACTTTGCCAAGAGCTTCAAGAAAATCTTTCGAAAGATCATCGAGCCAGTGACTGTCTTCAAGAACTAGGAGAAGCGGCTGCTGTAGCGCATGGTAGCGCAAGATGTCAATCAGCATCCCTTCAAGCGAACTCTTCTTTGTTTTTGCATCGAGTGATGCCGTGAGATAATTGTCTGGAATATCTACATTGATAACAGACTCAAGCAGAGGAATGCGCGGAACAAGAGAAGAGTCAATCCGGCTCAGCTCATCTGTTAAGCGTTGGATCAACTCTTCTGGGGGCACTCCGGCCGGAATATTGAGCAAATTATTAAAAATATCTGCGAAAACCAAGTAGCTAGAATTGGTCCCAAACGACTGACACTCACCGCCAAATCCAGCAAGCCCGCTATCAATACTGGACCGGATAGCTTCAACCGTTAGCCGGGTTTTACCCATCCCAGCTTCAGCCGTAATTCCAACAATTTGCCCATATCCCTTAAGTACCAGCTCTATTTTCTCTTCAATCAGCCTAAGTTCAGCCTGACGGCCAACCATAGGGAGTTTATAGTTGGCCTCATTTAATTGGAAGGTTTGCGCATGCTTACGGCCAATTACACGGAAAACAGTAATCGGTTCACTTTTACCTTTAACCTGCATCGGCGGAAGCTGTTCCCAACTGAAGGCATTGACTACTTGTCGATGGGCGTTTTCGCTCACATAAATTTGCCCGGCTGGGGCTTTCCCCATGAGGCGCGCAGACAAGTTAACGTGATCACCCAGCACGCCGTAAGTCCGACGCTGTAATCCACCGTAACCACCGGTCCGCATGCGGCCGAATGAAATCCCAATCTGAAGCGGATCAATAAAATCTAATTGCCCTGATTCTTCTTGCAAAGCTAGCGCAGCCAGTACAGCCCGCTCAATATCATCTTCATGGGCAACAGGCGATCCAAATGTTGCATACAAGTAGCTGCCTTTATCGCCGATGGTGAGCTGTAGCAAGCTGCCTTCCAAACGCAGCATGATGTGTTGAACAGACTGAACAAATCGATCTAATTTTTCAGGTGCATCCGGGTCAGTCTCATACTCAATACCGCTGAAACGCACAAACAGAGCAACAGAGGGGCGCACTTCAGTTAGAAATTCGCCTAGTCCAGAATTAATGCGTTTGTCTACGGCCGGAAGCAGCCAGCTACTGATAGTCTCTTGAGGGATATTCAACTCATCAGGATTGGGCCATGTGGTCTCCGACACAGCTAAATCAAGAGCTGTGACAACTGCAAATCGCTGTCCTTTGTCTTCACGCCATTCAGAAACTGTGAGATAGTCGACTAGAGCAGTTGCAGTGGCTTGGTCAACAATGACATCCCCACGTTCCGCAACACCTTCGGCCGTAGCCATCCGCTCAACAGTAGTACCCGCCATCGCATCTATTAATTTATAGTCAGGCATACCTACGACAAAGCGGCGCACAGATCCAATAGTGACGGCGACTTTTAAGCCCAAAGTAAATCTTCGGCCGCGAGGTGTTTGGATTTCTGCAAGTGCCTGTATAGCTGCTTGCATATCAAGAGCGCAGCGCACAGCGCGTCGGCCGTCTAAATCTTGATCTAGCCAGCAAGTAATCGCATCCCCACTAAAGCTGACAACACTCCCGCCATACCGGTGAAGCACACCGATTAAATCATCATAAACTTGGTTTAAATAGCGAGTGAGCTCCTCTCCCCCACGCTTAGGACCCAGCTCCAATGCAAACGCTTCTGTCAGTGGGGTAAAGCCGGAAATATCGGCAAACAGAGCTGCTCCAGACTGCTTTTCTGCCAGTGTCTGCCCAGCTGCATAAGCTTGTCTCCAGTCCATTGGGATGTAAGCAGTTCCTGTTTCCATTTGCTTCTCCAATCAAATACAAATTTGAAGGTATCAAGGACACTTAAGATTTTATCCCTTAATTGTGTGTTTAGCCGTTACCAATCGTAACTTGTGCAATAGTTTTTTGAAAAGATATTACTTAACCCAAATACAAACTTCTTTTGTTAAATATTTGAGAAAATCGAACTGACAATCAGTCTGATCTACCAAAAATAAATGGTGATCTGATTCAATGTTTTTTATCATGACAAACAACAAAGTCAGGTAGGCCACTGTGAAGAATGACCTACCCTATTGCGGAATAGCGAAGTTGCTCTCGATATACCAGATAAAACGTTCCGTTTGCCAAGGATATCAGCAAACGGAACGGCGTACGTTTAAGGTTCGTTTATGATGATACCTGCTCCAACATAAACCGTTGCACCACTTTGCTTAAAGTTAAAAAGAGGTACCCGCCCATTGTTTGCATTTACATCACTGTCTATTGTGTCATCATTTCCTTGATCTCGATCTGTAAAAACCGCATCGTCAGGTAGATTAACTTGAACACGCGCCAGCATATTAGCGGGGACTGGGTCAAACATAGCACGCCCTTCTTCTGTTAGAATCGTTTGAACAATGTTATTGCTCTGGTCAACCAAGTCGACCGTAATCCCATCAAGTAATGGTTCATCTTCATCAAGCCATCCATTTTCATTCAGATCGTTCCAGACCGTAACATCGAATACACCCGGCCGAATAATTCCGACATCCAGATCTTCAACAACAGCGCCACCTTGATTGAATTTGAACTTAACTGCCCGGCCGTTCGAGCGCAGCACATCACTGTCAATGAGTTCTTGTCTATTACCCTGTGCGTTCACCTTTGTGAAGGCATGCTCTGCACTGGGTAGAATAACCTGTGTAATTAACTTTAATCCGGTTGGC
>JBCCSO010000135.1:0-9789 GCA_039199965.1 Chloroflexota bacterium
GCCCATGATGGCTCATCTTCCTCTTTCCTTTCAGCTTGAGGGAACGGATCAAGGTCAAACATTTTGCGCCAAGCATATTGCCCGATCAATTTAAATGTTGCGATGACGGGTGCTGCGAGAACCGTTCCTAATATGCCTGCAAAAAGTGCCCCAGCCAACGCACCCACAAATACGATGAGCGGGTTGAGGTCAAGCGCGTCACCCACAATTCTGGGGACAAGAAAGTTGTTTTCAAGCTGCTGGATCAGGGACATCACAATGGTGACCAGAATAACAAACTGAAAGCCCGTTAAACCGAAATTATTGGTTTCCTGAAAAATAGCTACGAGGATGGCAGCTCCTGCGCCAATTAGTGGGCCAATGTATGGAATAAACTCCATTAGGCCAGAAATGAGACCTAGCGCTAAAGGGTTCTCAACCCCCAAAATGAGCATACACACGTATACAACGAGCCCAATAACAATACCCAGAATCGCTTGTCCACGTAAGTAAGACTGCCAGATGCGGCCGAAGTCACGCCAGAGTCGTTCAGCATCCCGTCGGTATCCTGGAATTTCGGCCACATCACCAATCCAAGAAGATAGCTTAGGAGAATCATTTGTGATGTAGATGGATACAAACAAGATAATCACTAAGTTGCCAATCGTGGTTGCTGTGCCTAAGGCTACATTTCCAAGTGAACTACCCACAGAAACGGCTACAGGTTGTATATACCCAGATAAAAAACTCGTAATGTCTTGTACATTATTTTGGTCAAAGTTAATGGCCGGTAGGCTAAATGTAAAGCCAGCGATTGTGCGATCAGTGGTCAAAAATGTATTGATTTGCTCTGTATAAAGCGGAATATCCTCGACAATTTGGGGGGCAATTGAAAATAAATTTGTTACCTGCCAATATGCAGAGATGCCTGCATAAATAAACAGACCTATGACGCTCAGCGTCAGCAACAAATAGACAATTCCAACGACTGTCCCGCGGCTAAGGCGGGTTCGACTGTCAATGAACTCAATAATTGGGGCTAAGAGGTAAGAAACAATGGCTGCGATGATGATGGATGATAAAAGTGTTTGGAGCTGCCAAATAACAAATACTGAAAGAATCAGAAAGGCGATAGCCACAGATACTTTGACCGATCTTGTCCACGGGGGTGAAATTTCGTTTTCACTCATAAATTTATAGTTGAATATTGTTTTGCAAAATCAAGAGCTTGAATTCTACTGCAACTTGGTAGCACAAACGATCAACACTTGGTTTTCACTGAATCTGTTTGCAGTTTGCATCAGAATCGTTATCATGAATCAGGCTGTAGAAATTCTTCTTTAGGAGCATGGTAAATGCCAAAAAATTGGGACGAAGCGGAGTTAAAACGGTATATTTGTGAGGGAATAGAAGAGAGCTTGACGCTTGACTATAAATCTGGTCAAGCCCTGAACAAAGACGCTAACTCAAACCGAAACAAAGAAATTGCTAAAGATATCTCTGCAATGGCAAATTCGGCCGGTGGCGTCATCATTTATGGGATTGCAGAGGAAGATGCAAACGGCCGCTTTCGCCCGTCTAAACTCGCACCTGTCTATCGTTCAGCTTGCCCACGAGAAACACTAGAGCAAATTATTAGCAGTAACATCCAGCCAAGAATTAGCGGCATCAAAATCAATCCGATCCCTCTTTCTTCAGGGGCTGATAATGTCGCTTACGTTGTCCATGTGCCTCAGAGTCATACGGTTCATCAGGTAGCTATCAATAAGCGATACTACAAACGCTTCAATTTTGAATCGGTGCCGATGGAAGATTTTGAAATACGGGATGTTCTCAATCGGCAGGCTCACCCTGATGTGAGGGCATGGGTGGGTATGCTGACCTCAGAACCGGCCGGGAACGCACAAGTTTGGTCGATCCCCATCTTCGTAAAAAATAGGGCGATTGCGGTGGCTCGTGACACAACGGTCACCATCGAGTTTTTAGATTTAACAGCCGAAAATGAGCTGACGGCTGAACGATTTGTAGTCAAAACCCAGCTTGATCCCAGCGAGCATGATATGTACATTTCGTCTTTTCCAGAAGCGATTCATCGTGGGCTGGATAAATACTTTGGTACGTTTAAAGTCAAAATTGCTGGCACCCAAGCGTTGAGCTTAAAAATACAGGTGTTTTCAGACGGAATGCGAGCCAAGAACACAAGAATGCGGCTCAACTTCGGCCGGAATGGTGCCACGATTCAAAGGGAGCATGAGAGTTATTTATACTAGGCTCCCTTTTCCTAGCGTAAGCATCCTAAGCACTTGGATTTGTTGACAGTGTTGAACAGAATTTTACCATTTCGGTATCCACTATCTTACGGCATACGAATAACAACTTTGCCTTCTTCCCAAAGCTCTTCCAAGTTGTAGTATCCTCGTTTCTCCTCAGAAAAAATGTGCACCATCAGGTCCCCAAAATCGACCAGTACCCATCCTGAGCGATAGTCCCCCTCAACTTTTGCGCCACCAACGCCAGCTTTCATCTTTGCATCCTCACGCACTGCTTCCGCAATAGCCCGCAGCTGCCGTTCATTGGTAGAGTTACACAGCAGGAAATAATCTGCGATGGTGGTTTGCTCACGCATATCAAGCAGTAAAACATCAACCGCTTTTTTGTCTTCAACCGTGTCAACCAGTAAGTTAGCTAATTCTAATCCGTCCAGAACTGTTTCTCCGTTTGTATCTAACCCCAATGTTTGGGATGAGAACCTTGTTTGAAACCCAATTATACGCTATTCGGCCGTTTGTGAGTCAAGTCAAGAATGAAGAATGGACAACTTTCAAACACTTTCCACGTAAATAATTTTGCGATGGCACCCCCACGAATCTAAAATTCAAGTATGGATCTATTCTCATCCCTTCAATCCGAAGACACTTTCTCATCTGTATGGACCGTGTCTGAAGCCAATAGCTACATCCGTGATCTGTTCGAGACAGACTTTCGTTTAGCCGATATGGAAATTGAGGGTGAGATTTCCAACTTCACTCGCGCAAGATCAGGTCATCTCTACTTCACTTTAAAAGACGAAAAATCTCAGATGAAGTGCGTGATGTGGCGCTCACAGGCTGAACGAATGGTGTTTGATCCGCGAGAAGGGGATCAGGTGGTTGCTAGAGGCAAGATTTCTGTTTATGAAGCTGGTGGGCAGTATCAACTATACGCTAGTCGATTGCAACCGGCCGGACGCGGTGATTTAGCTCTGGCGTTTGAGCAACTTAAGCTGCGGCTTCAAGATGAAGGATTGTTTGACCCATCGCTTAAAAAACCGCTGCCACCATTTCCAAAAAAAATCGGCATTGTCACCTCGCTTGATGCGGCCGGTCTGCGGGATATTCTGAACGTTCTCGCTCGCCGCTATCCAATTGCTGACGTGCTGATTGCCCCAACCTTGGTTCAAGGGGCCACGGCTCCGCCTAAAATTGTGCGGGCATTACAGTGGCTTGACGGTCGCTCAGACGTGGATGTCATCATCATGGCACGGGGCGGTGGCTCGATTGAGGATTTGTGGGCGTTTAATGATGAAGATGTGGCCCAGGCTGTTGCGGCCGCCGAGCATCCCATCATTGCAGGGATTGGACACGAGACTGACTTTACAATTGTTGATTTTGTCGCAGATGTTCGGGCACCAACACCGTCGGCTGCGGCCGAATTGGTTACCCAAGACATTGCTGACATTGGCGCGTTTGTTAGAGGCGCACGGCAATTCCTTGATCGGCAGATATTAGGATTGCTGACAGAAAGACAAGATCGGGTAGAATCTCTCGCCCGAGCAATCGAACTACTTGGCCCCACCTATACCATTAACACGACTAGACAGACGCTTGACTTTTTGGAACAGCGTTTAGAAAGCAGCATGCAGTTAACATTAAGCCATGCTAAGCAGGCGATGGCATTAGCCGGTGCAAAGTTAGAAGCGGTGAGTCCGGCCGCTACATTGGCCAGAGGCTATGCAATTGTACGCAGCGAAAATGGTGAATTACGGTCATCGGCTGGTCAATTGAACAGTGGTGATCAAGTTGAAATTCAACTGCACGATGGCACGGCATCGGCCGAAATTAAAGGTGTAAAACAATCATGAGCAATCCAGAAGATGAACTCACATTTGAAGAAGCACTGCGTGAATTAGAGGCTTCTGTTTCCAAACTGGAAGAAGGAAACCTGACTCTTGAAGAGTCCCTCAACATTTACGAGCGCGGCCGGGCATTATCGGACTATTGCCAGCAATATCTTGAACAGGCAGAGCTGCGCATTGAGCATCTAACAGAAGATGGCGAGATCGTAGAAACTGAAATGGATTAAAAATAGATATTAGATGCTAGATGTTGGTGGATAGTGGAATGTCCAAAACTAACATCTAACATCTGATCTCTAACATCTAAAAACATGTTTAGATCACTAAGAGATTCACTCAAAAAAACCAGACAGAATGTCTTCGGTCAAATCGCCTCTGTACTGGGCGGTGGAGATATTGATGAAGAAACTTGGGAAGACTTAGAAGCTTTGTTAATCCAGGCTGACATGGGAGTTGAAACCTCAATGGCCCTCATTGAATCGACTCAAGAACGGGTACGCGACGAGCGGCTCATTACTACCGATCAACTCTTGGTTGCGCTGAAAGATGAAATGCGCAAATTACTCGTTACGCCTGATGAGTTTAAGCTCGAAGAACCCAGAGAGATTACCGTGGTGATGGTTGTTGGCGTCAATGGAGCTGGGAAAACGACGTCAATTGGTAAGCTTTCGCAATATTATCAGGATCAAGGACGCAAGGTTGTTTTGGTCGCTGGTGACACCTTCCGGGCGGCCGCCATCGATCAGCTCAAAGTTTGGAGTGACCGGGCAGACGTACCGATTATTGCCGGGCAACCGGGTGGCGACCCGGCCGCCATGGCCTACGATGGCATTCGAGCTGCACGCGGCCGTGGATATGACATCGTATTTGTGGACACGGCCGGCCGCTTGCACACCAAATTTAACTTGATGCGTGAGCTTGAAAAAATTCACGGCGTTTTGCAACGAAGTGTACATCAAGCCCCTCATGAAGTGCTTTTGGTTGTCGATGCACCCACCGGACAGAATGCCCTGACTCAGGCTAAAAAATTCAAAGAGACCGTTGGTGTAACCGGTGTAATTCTGACCAAACTGGACGGTACATCAAAAGGTGGCATGGTGTTCTCAATTTATCGTGACTTGGGCCTGCCCGTTCGTTTTGTTGGGACAGGCGAAAAAATCGAGGATTTAGCACCATTTGATCCAGACCAGTTTATTGACGGATTGTTTGAGTAAAGACAACCCATTTGGAAACCCACTAACCCCGATTATTCTGCTAGTAGTTTGTCAATCATGACGTGATGAAAATTTCAGCAGGATAAACCACTGTAGGATACATCAAGGGTTTCTATCTATCCATCCTTGACGTGGCACTAGATAGTTTTAGGAATATCGATGGAAAATCAATCACTTAACGAGCTCACAGCAAAAATTCAGGAATTGCAAGAAACAGTCAGCCAGCTGCGGAGGCGGCTTTGACGTTCCTCTAAAGAAAGAACGTATCGAGACACTTGAGGTAGAGGCCGCTCAGCACGGTTTTTGGGATGATCCTGCAAATGCTCAAAATCATATGAGGGAGATTACCCGTCTGCGCTCACAAGTTGATGGCTGGGAAAAGCTTTATGTTCGCATTAATGATGCGGTTGAGCTGCTTGAAATGGAGGATGAGGAGCTTTTTGCCGACTTGGAGACTGAAATTGTTGCGTTGGACAAAGAAGTCAACGAGCTTGAATTTCAGACCTTATTTTCGGCCAAACACGACGATAGCAATGTGATTTTTGCAATCCACGCTGGTGCTGGTGGAACAGAAGCGCAAGATTGGGCTTCGATGTTGCTGCGCATGTTCAGTCGCTGGATGGAAGGGCGCGGCATGAAAGTTAGCATGATGGATGAAAGCCCCGGTGATGTAACAGGAATTAAAAGTATTTTGATGTCTGTAAGCGGTGATTACGCTTACGGCCGATTGAAATCTGAAAAGGGTGTTCATCGCTTGGTGCGTATTTCACCCTTCGATTCATCTTCCAGACGCCACACATCTTTTGCTAAAGTCGAAGTGTGGCCGGACATAGCAGAAGATATCGATATAGAAATTAATGAAAATGAACTGGAGATTCAGCGATTCAAGGCAAGTGGAGCTGGTGGACAGCACGTTCAAAAGAACGAGACGGCCATTAGAATTAAACATATCCCAACAGGAATTGTCGTCTCCTGTCAAAACCAACGCTCATTGACTCAAAACCAAGAGTCTGCCATGAAAGCCTTGAAGTCTCAGCTGTACGACTTAGCCCAGCAGAAGCAGATGGATGAAATTGCCGAGCTAAAAGGCGATGATGTGGATGCAGGGTGGGGGAGTCAAATCCGTTCTTATGTTTTGCATCCATATAAAATGGTGAAGGACCATCGCACAAAATTTGAGTCATCGAACCCGCAAGCGATTCTAGACGGAGATTTAGATCGGTTCATGGAGTCATTCTTGCGTTTTTCTGTGGATCAAACAGGCTAAGAGCCCTTGACATATGAAAAATAAAAATTTAGGATAAAAGGCTTGCAAATTATTTGACGCAATCCCAACATGACATATAATTATGGTCAAGTGAAAAGAGAAAACAGCTAGGCCAAAACAATGCAAGAGCGCAGACTTAATTGTCTAGTGCTCTTTTGTGCGTTTTTGGAAAGCTGTGTGGAATAGAGATACGATCCACGACTAGGGCACTTCAAACGAGGAACAAAGGTTTTTACAATCAAAAAGTTTAGAACAATGGCCGCTCCGCCCGGAACTGCCATTTTGTCGTCCCTATTACCCCTCAAAACTCTACACACTCTCTTTTCAGGTGGCATTCGTATCAGCCGCCGTCTTTTCACAAATTTGGAATAGATTTACTGACTTGCTCAGGGAGGTTCCCCAGTGGAAACAACTGAATTCAAAGCGCTTCGTATCAGCTTAGCCTCACCCGACCACATTCGCAGTTGGTCATATGGAGAGGTTACCAAACCAGAGACGATTAACTATCGTCGTTTACGCCCAGAAAAGGACGGCCTTTTTTGTGAGGCAATCTTCGGCCCAACAAAAGATTGGCAGTGCTACTGTGGTAAGTACAAAAATATTCGCTATCGCGGTATTGTGTGCGACAAATGCGGTGTAGAAGTCACCCGCTCATCTGTACGCCGTGAACGCCTAGGCCATCTTGAGTTGGCCGCTCCCGTTGCACACGTGTGGTACACCCGTCGCGTGCCCAGCTATTTGGGGCTTTTACTCAATATATCTCGTCGTAATCTTGACCGCGTACTTTACTTTGCTCAGTATGTGATTATCTCCGTTGATGATGAAGCGCGTCAGCGGGCATTGGTCCGTCTTCAGGAAGAGCTTGAAGAAGCTGAGATGCGGGCTGACGAAGAGCTGCAGCTCAAGATAGATCAAGAGAATGCTGAAATTAACCGCCGACTGACTGATCTTGAAGGTGAGATGAGTAGTTTGCGTGAAACGTTTGATGAGCGTTTGGCAGCCTCAACTGATGAAGCGGTTCAAGAAGCAAAGGTAATTGAAACTCGGTTGGAAAACCTGAGCGGAAAAGAAGCGGAAGAAGATATTCTTCTCGATGGTGAGACGGTGACTTCGGCCGGTGATACCGTTGGCATGGAGCACGTGGCTCGTGTTCAGCAAATTACCACTGATCGTTTAGGTCGTATCCAGAGCGAAAACGATTCTGATCGTCAAGCACACGGTGCGGACCTTGAGCGTGAAATTGAGCAGCTGCGCGAAGAAGCAGCAAATGTCTCAATTACCATGCGTGATCAACTAGCGGCCGACCTTGAGCGCTTACGTCAGCGTGCTCAGACCACAAAAGATCAGCTCGAGAGCTTGGTGAAAGGTCAATTCCTGACTGAAACTGAGTTCCGCGACATGAAGAGCAAGTTTGGAAATGTATTTAACGCTGGAATGGGCGCTGAAGCATTCTACGAAATTTTGAAAGACATGGATCTCGACACTCTTTCTCGCGAATTGTGGAAAGAGGTGAGGACCAGCCGTTCAAAACAAGCTGCTAAACGTGCAACCCGCCGTTTGATGGTTGTTGAATCAATCCGCAAAAGTGGCAACCGCCCAGAGTGGATGATTTTGGAAGCTCTTCCAGTCATTCCGCCCGACTTGCGGCCGATGGTTCAGCTAGATGGTGGTCGTTTCGCTACCTCTGACCTCAATGACTTGTATCGTCGCGTTATCAACCGTAACAACCGTCTGAAGAGACTCCTCGAATTGGGCGCCCCAGACGTGATCATCCGCAATGAAAAGCGCATGTTGCAAGAAGCGGTTGATAGTTTGATTGACAATAGCCACCGCGGTAAAGCTTTGAGCCGCCGTGGACGCCGTGAGTTGAAATCACTTTCAGACATGCTCAAAGGTAAGAAAGGGCGTTTCCGCCGGAACTTGCTTGGTAAGCGTGTTGACTACTCTGGACGTTCTGTAATCGTCGTGGGTCCAAAATTGCGCATGGGTGAGTGTGGGTTGCCAAAAGTAATGGCACTTGAGCTCTTCCGTCCGTTTGTGATCAGTAAATTAATTAGCTACGGCTATGCGAGTAACGTGAAAGGTGCTAAGCGCGTCATTGAGCGTCAGCCACCTGAAGTTTGGGAAGTACTCGAAGAGTGTATTCAAGGACGTCCAATTCTTCTGAATCGTGCACCGACCTTGCACCGCTTGGGTATTCAGGCATTTCTGCCGCGTTTGGTTGAAGGTAAAGCGATTCAGCTCCATCCGCTTGTGTGTTCAGCGTTCAACGCTGACTTCGACGGTGACCAAATGGCCGTTCACGTGCCGCTTTCACAAAAAGCGGTTGATGAAGCGATGGCATTGATGCTGTCAACCAACAACCTCTTGAAACCATCTGATGGTGCAACTATTGTTGGTCCTTCAAAAGACATGGTCTTGGGCGTTTATTACCTGACACAAGTCTTTGATGGCTTAAAGGGTGAAGGGCGCGTCTTCTCTAATATGGATGAAGTTGAACATGCATTCGCTTTAGGTATGATCCATATCCATGCCAAAATCAAAGTTCAGGTAACTACTTTCTTTGATGAAAATGGCAAGCGCTTTGAAGACAATCGCGGCCGCCGCCAAATTGTGGAAACATCAGCCGGACGCGTGATTTTCAATCGTGCACTTCCTCGTGAGTTCCGCTTCTTTAATGAGCCACTCGCGAAAGGGCCGGTTAATAAGCTGCTGGACCGTATCCATCGCCGTTTGGGTGACAAAGATACAGTCAAAACGGCTGACCGCATCAAAGACATCGGTTTCCGGTATGCAACCTACTCCGGCACAACAATGAATCTTTACGACTTGACCGTGCCTGACGAACGTACTGACATCTTGGATGCAGCCCGGCAGCGCGTTGAGCAAATCGACCGTCAATATCGGCGTGGTTTGTTAACTGAAGACGAGCAGTATCAGCGGACAATTGAGCAGTGGAACAAGGCTAAGGAAGATGTTGAGAAAGCTGTTCGTAGTTCGATGGACCTGCGTGGTCCCATCGCAATGATGGCGCTTTCTGGCTCAACCAAAGGTGGCTTTGGCCCAATCACTCAGTTGGCCGGTATGCGTGGCTTAATGGCTGACCCGAACGGCCGAATCATTCCAGTACCTATTACGTCTAACTTCCGCCAGGGCTTGACCGCGCTTGAGTATTTCATCTCAACACACGGTTCACGTAAAGGTCTGGCTGACAC
>JBCCSO010000136.1:0-9639 GCA_039199965.1 Chloroflexota bacterium
CGACGAAATTATGCGCTACCATCGTGAGCGCTTGCCGAAAATCAAAAATGAAGTGGCTCCGGCCGATGTGCGGGCATGGGCCCAACTGGCTCCACCACCGCTTGACTTTTATGCGGCCGTCACCAAGCCGGGCGTTTCGCTGATTGCAGAGTGCAAAAAGGCATCTCCCAGCAAAGGGCTGATTGTGCCTCGCTATAACGCGGTCAATATCGCGCTTGACTATCAGGAGGGCGGTGCATCATGCATTTCAGTGCTGACGGACGGCCGACACTTTCAGGGATCGCTTGAAGATTTGCGCGATGTCCGTGAGACGACCAAAATTCCGCTGCTACGCAAAGACTTTATGTTTGATCCTTATCAAGTGTATGAAGCACGCGCGGCCGGGGCTGACTGTATTTTGCTGATTGCGGCCGTTTTAGGAGATGGGGATATTTCAAGCCTGATGGCGTTGGCCACGAAACTAGGCATGAGCGTTTTAGTTGAAGTACACACAGACGAAGAGCTGGATCGGATGCTGGCGCTGGATCCACAGCCAAAAATCATTGGGGTCAACAACCGGAATTTGCAGACGTTCAAAGTGGACTTTGACAACACGGCTCGCCTGCGCGAGAAGATTCCCAGTCACATTGCGGTTGTAGGAGAAAGCGGCCTGAAAACGGCCGATGATGTGCGCACCATGAAACAGATTGGAGTCGATGCAATTCTGGTTGGGGAAACGCTGGTCCGCAGCAAAAACACCAAAAAGCTGGCAAAGGAATTTGTAGCGGCCGGAAAGTAGATGATTAACGACAAGACAGATGTCCAAACGATTTACCCTTTTCCCATACAGCATCATTGCCCAGCACATTACCGGCCGCACCATCAGTGACTTAAATGGTGGCGAACCGATCCACAACAAGCTCAGTCCGGATAATGCATACGAAAAGTTGTTCAAAAGCTTCTTGATTTTTTCAGACCCAGAGGCCTTTGTCGAACTTTCATCCGAAGACATCATTTACAACCAATATTTTTGGTACATGCGAATTAGATACACCTACGGAGTCACTGGAGAAGAGGCGGGTTTATACGATTATGATTTAGTCGTTTTACGCTATGCTGAAGTCGATTTAAATTGGGAAATTATTGAAGAAGTTTCTGAGTTTGCCAAGAAGGATGTTGACCCATAAAACAACCTATGGAGCCACTAATTTGCCTCTGGGATGAGCCTGTTTGTGAACAAAATCGATCTAAAATTGAGAATATGTGGCAAGCCATTCGCAAACTCTTCATTCGGCTTTTTGTTTTAGGGCTAGTGATTTTATCGCTACCATTTATATGGCGCGCACTCATTGTGCTGAGCTACAGCGGCCGGATTCAAACCGCTGAATCAGTTGAGCCAGCCAGAGTTGTCATTGTATTCGGGGCTGGCATTCGGGGAAATGCCTATCCCAGTGACGTGCTGCGGGATCGATTGGACGTAGCGATTGAGCTATACAAAACGGGTAAAGTTGAGCGTCTACTGCTAACGGGCGACAACAGCTTTGAAAACTACAATGAGCCCGGCGTGATGGCCGCCTATGCAGAAAGCCAAGGGGTGCCGCTGGCCCACATCCAGCAAGATTTTGGCGGCCGACGGACCTATGACAGCTGCTATCGGGCCAAGCACATTTTTGGCTTAGAAGATGCCATTTTGGTAACACAGCAGTTCCATATGCCCCGCGCCCTGTTTTTGTGTCGCAGCATGAACATCAATGCCAGTGGAGTCACGGCCGATGTGCAATCCTACATTCGTATTCGCTGGTTTCAAGTGCGTGAGATTGGAGCTACGGCTCAAGCTGCGCTTGATGTCATCAGAATGGAGCCGCCACCAGTGATGGGTGAGCCTATTCTCATTGATTAGTTGCCCGTTGTACGTTGCACATTGAGTCTCTGCACCTATTCTCCCCGGGCTATTTAGTACCTGCCAGAACAGACAATAAAAAACGGACAATAGGGTATTAAAAACGGGCGCCAACCCCGAAACGAAATGGAAACGATGCCTATGTAAACTCTCATTAATTCAACTTCACAGTAGATACCTTGAAGCAAGCGGTTGAAGAGTTAATGCCCAAAACAGCAGTATCAAACACTAGGAGACAGCCGGATGAGTCATCCAGACAGTAATTTCAACCTCGGGAAAATGTTGCACAGAGAATACGAAGCGGCCGTTTCATCACTTTCAAATGATGGAAGCAATAGCAAACGCTCTGTCCGGATTTTTAGTGCACTTGGCTTGGTTGTTGTATCGGCCGTCGTGTTGACCCTCATCATGTTTTTATAACCTACTTTCTTCATTACGCAGACTGTAATCAGTTAGCTTCCCCCTAGCTCAAGCAATCTGCGGATTTCCTCCGGCCGATGTTGTACTTGTCTTCACAACATCGGCCTTTTTTTATGTCATTGAATACTATCCATAAGCGAGCGATTCTCGCACTGAAATGCGAGAGGCGTTTCGGGCAGGGAGCAGTGATGCCAGCGTAGAAATAACAAGCACCGCCAATAGCCATCCACCCACAGCCACCCAGCTAAACGCAAAGTCAAGCTCTGTATCCAGCAAAATGCGGCCCAAAGTCAGCGCCATCGGCCGACTGGTGACATACGCCAGCGGCACCGCAATCGCCCAAGACATCACCCCCTGCAGAATCCCCTCCATCACAAACATACCGGCCACAACGGGCGTTTTAGCTCCGATAGCGCGTAATACGCCAATCTCTTTGGTGCGTTCCATCACGCTAATCGATAGCGCTCCCATCAGCCCAATGCCCCCCACAATGCCCATCACGGCCGACAAACCAAACAGCAGATTATTCAGGATGGCAAACTGCTCGTTGGCAAACTGCCGCTCCTCATGCACCGTACGGGTTAGAAACTGGAGCACCGCAAAATTCTTGAGCTCAAACTCGTCAAACATCGAATCCATGATGTCGCGTGTGAGTTGAGGCGTTGATGGATCAACCTGTACCAGCAAGTGTCGCGCTCGATTGACTTTTTTAGTGGCCTCAACGAGCGCGGGCTCTGGAATATAGACCGGGTCGCTCGTGAACGGGTCTGGAGCGATGGCGATATACGTGCCGATGATTGTCAGGTCAATTTCACCCTCATCACCCATGTTCACGCTAAACGGATCACCGATTTCAAAGTCATTAAAGTCAGCTAGCCCTTGGCTGATAACGGCCACATTTCCGGTCTCGTCTGGCTCAAGCCACCGGCCGCTAACGATATTCGGCTCATACATCGTGCTGCCGATTGGAATACCAAACAGCTCCGTCCCTAAAGAACCGCTGTCTTTCATTAGCTCTCCATCTTTGAGCACGTTACCGGACATGGTCAGCCAGCCTTCAACCGCCGTGACGTTTGGGTAGCGGAAAGCGATTTCTTCAAGTGTATCAATCCGTTTGGGCTGACCTGCAAAGACAATGCGCATGTCATACTCGCGGCGAGCCAGCTCATTTTCCAGCGTATTGGTCACAGAATTAGCCAGCGTTAAAACCAAAATAAACAGACCGCCCGCCAGTACAAGCACCGCTTGGGTTAGCATCAGCCGCCCTTTTTTGCGGAACATGTTGCCGATGGCAATTGCGTAGGGTGACGACAAAATTTTCTGGCTGTTCCGCTCAATCCACTGGTCAAAGCGGTTGGAGCCGAAGTCACCGCCCAGCCCGTAAGAGGCGATCGCTTCACGTACCGACATGGTGGCGCCGCGCAAAACCGGGCCAAGTGCGGCTATCATCGGAGCAACCAGTGCCGCCAAAACTTGGAACAACACCGCACGATTTGAAAATGTGAAAACCTCGTAATCAATGTTGAAGATATTAAGCAGGGCTTGGCTGGCACCAAAGGCCATCCCCATACCCAGTGGCAGCGCAACAACCATCGCCAGAAATCCGTAGACAGCAACCCCGGCCAAGTAAACTTTGGTGATATCGCTAGACCGGCCGCCAATCGCTTTGATGATACCGATCTGGTCTACCTGCTGGGTAATCACGGCCGTCATCGTGTTGATGACCAAGATCACACTGGTCAGCAGAGCCAGCACCGCTAGGACGCGCAGCACGAAGGTCATGCCGAGCATAAACGGCCGTCCCCAGTGCTCTTCAGGCTCTTGGAAGATGGCGATCATCACCCCTACACCCTGCTTGGCAAGATGATCACGCACAGCCGCCATGCGGTCGCGGGCGTACTCATCGCTGTGGTTTTCAACCTGAATCAAGAGCTGCGTAAACTGTCCCTGCGGTAAGCCAAAGCGAGCGATTACATCATCACTCACAATAAAATGGGTGTCTCCGCCAAAGTCAGGCGGCGGCACAAACGGATGGCGCACCCGGCCGGTAATTTCAAACTGCCGGTCGGTGGTTTCAAGATCGAGATAAATCTTATCCCCAATATTGAGGCCAAAGTAGGCTTGGGATGTCCTCTCAATGGCGATTTCGTTCCCTTCGGGCCACGTTCCGTCTACAAGGGTTAGATTGTCAAACTTTTGGTTTTCGTAGTCCGGCCGCATTACGAGCGTGGTGGAGCTCCAAGGCTCGCTTGGGTCGGTACGATAGCGGGCGCTCCAACCGTTGACCGCTTCAACCCCGGCGATGCCTTCAATATTTTCTACGGAGTCTGCGATTTCTTCAGTCACCGGCTGACGCAAAAAAACGCTGATGTGTGACGGATTGCTGGCGACGTGGCTAGCATCCATATTGGTGAGCAGTTGATCGACCATCCCAAAAATAGTGCCAATCGCAAACACACCGGCCGCGATGCTAAGCACCACCAAAGCGGTCCGCCCTTTACGGCTCCAAATATCATGCCAAACTTTGATCCAAATAACGCTCACGTTTTTTTAGTGTGAGGTATGAAGTGATAAGTCTGAAGCAGGTGTACGCTTTCCACTTTATACTTTCTACTTTTCACTTAATACTCTCGTCTCATCCCGTGCGATAACGCCGTTACTAATTTCAATTTGCCTAGGAATACGTGCGGCCAAGCGTCGGCTGTGGGTCACCATCAGCATCGTTTTCCCTTCGGCCGTAAATTGTTCAAACAGAGAAAAAATCTGCTCCTCTGTTTTAGTATCCAAGTTTCCCGTGGGCTCATCCGCCACAATGATCGGTGGATCGTTGGCCAAGGCGCGCGCTATCGCCGCACGCTGCTGCTGCCCACCGGACACCATTGAAGGAAGCTTTTCTGCCTGATCGGCCAGCCCTACCATGTCGAGCAAATAGTAAGCCCGTTCTTTCCGCTCGGCCGGGGTCAGGGTTTTGACAAAATCCATAGGCAGAATGACGTTTTGCAGCAGGCTGAGGGCGGGCAGCATTTGAAAAAACTGAAAGATGATGCCTATTTTTTCCCCACGCCATCCGGCCAGATCATTTTCGCTCATCGTATGCACAGGCAGCCCGGTCACAACAACCTCACCTTCTGACGGCCGGTCAATGCCGGTGATCATGTTCAAAAGCGTTGATTTACCGTTTCCAGACGGCCCAACTATGGTGACAAATTCACCCGCTTTCACATCAAAGCTGATCCCCTTCAAGATCGTAATTTCTGTGCTTCCCACAGGAAATCGCTTAATAACATTTTTGACTTGTATGAGCTCACCATTTTGGTGGGCGGTTGATTCTAGATTTGGCGATGATTTAAGTCTAGCGAACATATGGAACGGTTAGCTGTGCAAATTTTCACAAAGTATAAGTCGGTTGGCTCTTAAATGATGGTCAGTCTTACGTACCTCCGTTATGAATTGAATATTGTCCGTTGTTTATCGAATTTTCTGGATAGAAATTTTACTCGGTGCCTACCCGGAACAACGCAAACGGCTGAATGGGCAACGCGGAACGAACACCGTACAATGGGCATTATGATGAACCCAAACGATTCACATCTTGAAGATCACGACCCACTTCAGCCCCATTCCCACGACAACAACCCAGAGCCGCCATACATCGACCCAACGATGATTTTGATTGCCCCAGACGGCCGACAAAAGACGATCTCATTGGCTGATCTGATGGCAGATTACGAGCAAACCGTCATCCCTGCCTATACCTACATGACTGACCACGGCATCCACGGCCCTTACAAACTGGAAGGGGTTGGCCTAATTGACCTCATCAATCAAGAACTTGGATCAAATGCAGAATGGAATGAGGTTGAGGTGATTAGTGCCGATGAGTTTGGGAATCGACTTTATCGTAACGAATTAGCTCCGGCCGATTTTGATCCGGTGCTGCTCTGCCATCGCTCAAACGACGATCAGCTACGGCGGATTCAAGGGCTCATTCGGTTGGTTGTGCCTTCAGAAACAGATAATGCGTTACGGCAAATCAAATGGGTCCGGGAGATACGGGTAAAGTAATTCTTCCGATTTATTTGAAATCGCCTTATGTGCTGAATCTATCAACTCTTTTGGGGCAGGAAGGTAAATAGACAAGTTTACGCCACTTCCCTCTGAGTTTACGACCGCAACACGCCCCCCGTGTAATTCAGCTATTAATTTAACCAAACTTAGCCCCAAATCTGCCCCCCATACTGGTTTCGAGCTATTCAAATGATCAAATAGTTTGAAAATACTTTTCTTCTCTAATTCATCGATTTCTGGCCCATTGAAAGTAATTGAAAATATGTAAAATTCACCTGTGTGCTCTGACTTCAACATGATCTCTCTTTTTTCAGATGCATACCGTATTGCAGTCTCAACTAAATTCATCATGGCTTCGTGGAGCAATACCTTATCAGCTCTAATAAAGAGAGGAGAAGACGATAGATTCAAACAAATTTTTTGAGTTACTGAGGCTGCAAGCCCGTTTAGGTCAAATGAAATTAGTTTTATGATTTCATTTAAATCTACAGCTTCGTAATTTAAGCTTTTTTTAGTGCTAAGCTTTTCGTATCTTACGAGCTTATCGACTAAATCAGTCATTTGACTGTGAGCTTGTTTTATTACTTCTACTTTTTGAATTTGCTCTTGGTTGGTCAAATCAATTTCATCCGCAAGAATATCAAAAAAACCTATTGCTAAACTAAGCGGTTGGATAAGTTCGTTTGCGGCCAAACGAGTCATTCCAGATTTGTACTCATACAAGTCTTTCAAAGATTTCAAAAGGTTTGCATTTTTTATTGTTAAACCAACCAGATCACCTAATTTCTGTAAAGCATTCAAATCAGTTTGAGAATACTTCTTTTTTTGCTTTGACAATGCATAAAAAACACCAACAACCATTTCGTTAAATCTGATTGGCACGCCGATATAAGATTTTATCTGATTCTCCCGAATCATTTTATTAGCAGTAAATGGATCTTTTGCAGTGTCTTCCACAATCATAGGGAGCCTGTTCTCAACAATCCACCGTGTGGCCCCATTAGATCGCCTTACACGTCTCGACACACTGTCTCCAACAAGAGTGGTTGAAGCCCCTATCTCAAAATGCTTAAATTGAGGATTCCAAACTATGACGCTGGCATCCTCAAATGGAAATATTTCACAAGTTAGTTCTACTATGGTTTGAAGAGTTGTCGACAGCTCCAAATTAAAATTGATAGCCATACTAATTTTTAGCAAACCGCTATCTAAGTTTTCGTTCTTGTCTAAACAGGAATTGGCTCCGTGGATGTAGTCTTTATAAGCTTCAGTGACAAAAGAGTTTTTTCGATATTGCATGTGGTGTTAATTCTCATGTAAATCTATTTTCTTCTGGCAGAAGATAGATCTACTGTATCACAGCTTTTATTGATTGATCTGACTTATCACTGTCTCGGCTCACTCACCACATCTTATTATGGAGTATAGGCTGTATCAAGATCTAAATTCATAGGAATAAAGTACTAATTTGTTCTTTAAATCTGGAGACAATCGTTTAAACATTTCGCCTGATGCATAGCTTAATTCGATTAAGGCAATGATCAGATGGGGAATGCTTATAATTTTGCACAAATTATTTCAGAGATTTGCCAATTAATGGGAATTAAAATGAACGGTGCACCTTTATCTTTAACTTGTTTGCTCGCGTTGGTGCCCATTGGGGCTTTTTACTAGTTGATGTTTAGGATTTTAAGAAATGAGTCCACTGAAAAAAGGGTGTTTTCGAGACCTGACAGGTTTATAAATCTGCCTCTCAGCGCAGGAAACAACGGTGATAGAAACCTGTCAGGTCTTTTTTCAGCGGAGTCAAGAAATAATGTGGCCAGCCGAAACAAACCAGCCCGCTTGGCAGAGGAAGGTGGCTATGCGCTCATGATAGATGGGACGCAGGATATCTAAAATGTATATGGAGGGCAGAAAAACGGCCGCCCCTTTGCCTATCAGCGGATTCAAGACGTGCATCATACCAACGCAGCAGACGGCCGGGAACAGTACCGGCAATCAACTGGTCAGCCTGTCCAAAAGCACGTGTAAACTGTCAATCATCGCACGTAACCAGTAGGGTGTGAGTGTGCCTAATAAACTGTTTCCAGATGCTGTAAGCCTCATGACCTATGACCATCCGAATGCACTGTTTGAGTTCAAAGAATTTGAGACATTGTGAGATGAGCTTACAATTGTCGCAAACTCACCAGATTGTTAAGCATATGGCATCCTTTACCACTCGAACCTACAAGCCCTCAGACTACGAAAAGATTTTAGCATTGTGGAAAGCGGCCGGGATTATTCTGAGCCGCTCAGACACGCCAGCAGGACTAAAGCAGAAGCTTGAGCGAGATTCAGACCTGTTTTTTGTGCTTGAAGATGAATCTAGCAGACTCATTGGTGCGGTGATGGGATCGTACGACGGCCGACGAGGCTGGATCAACCATCTGGCCATTGACCCCACTTATCAGGGTAAAGGGCTGGGCAAGATCATGATGACGGAGCTTGAAAAACGATTTAAAGCGATAGGCTGTGAGAAGATCAACTTGCTGATTGAACCCACCAACGCGGCCGTGCAATCATTTTATGAGGGCATAGGCTACACGGCCGATGAGCTGATCTTTATGGAAAAGTGGCTGTCCTAATCAGCACCAAAGGGCGATACATTTCTAAGCACGCACGCCGCGCAGCCAGCAACCGCCGCGAAATGTATGCGCCTCTATTCAAACGGCACAATCAGCTGATACTTCCGAATCAACTGCTCGAATAGCTGATTCCAAGAATCCTCAACCACCTGTCGCGCAGGATCGACTCCATGCCACGCCACAATTTCTTTGGCTCCTTCTGCAAACGGGATCGTCGCTTCAAAGCCGGGAACCAAGCGCTTGATCTTGCTGTTATCCAACAGCATATTGTTGGCTTTGTCACCAAGAAGCGCCGCCCCCAGTTCATGATCGTACGCTTGAATAAGCCGGGACGGTAGATAAACGATGTTTGGCTCAACCCCGGCCGCCCCTGCCAGCGTTTCGTAAATCTGGTTCCACGTCAGCCACTCATCAGACGTGATGTGAACCGCCTCCCCAATCGCCTGCTCATTCCCCAGCAGCCCGTTAAACCCTTTTGCAAAGTCGCGATGGTGAGTCAGGGTCCAAAGCGAGCTACCATCCCCGTGCAAAACGACCTGCTTTCCATTAATCATCCGATTGAGCGCTGTATACCGGCCGACAAGCGGCACCTTTGTTCGATCATACGTGTGTGACGGCCGCACAATCGTCACTGGAAAGCCA
>JBCCSO010000137.1:0-9512 GCA_039199965.1 Chloroflexota bacterium
CCAACTGACCGGCAGGTATGGCTCGTAAGTGGTCAAAAATTGCCCGCTGTCACGCATAATGGCCGTAATCAGAGCGTGGCGGCTGCTGTCAACCCACGGCAAAAATGCTTGATCACGAACGGCCAGCAAACGCAGCGTAAAGATAAACAGCAGGAATATGACCATCAGCCAGACCTCTAGTGAACGCCAAATAGTTGATTTTTTCCTGACCTGCTGAACAATGACGACTATCCAACCAACTGCAACCAATCCCCATAGCAGAACGGCCGAAAAGCTCAGACCAACCACCGTGATCCACATCCAAATGAGCGGCCAAACAGCAGCACCTAGAGCAAAGCCAAGCGCAATGCGCGCATTTGGCCCAACCTCGCTTAGTTTTGGCCCAAAGGACAGAATAAGCGCCCCGGGAAGAGGTAAGTAAAGCAGCAGCGTCACCATCGTGAGTCCAAATCGGCCTAACATGCTGGAAAGCTCGCTCAACGCGGTTGACCATTGGAACGCATAGCGGGTGGTCATGCGCAGCGATTTTGCCTCTCCACCGTTGATGAGCTGGGCCTCCGGCCACACATCGGCCGAATACCCCCACAGTGACAACCCATTGCCCGCTCCCCCTGACATACTTAAGTAGATTGTTGTCTGACTGCTGTCAGACAACGGTTGGAAGTTTAGGCGAACAGACTCATTGTGGCGGGTAGCGTTTGTGGCCAGTCGTCGGGATGCAAATACCTGCCCAAATTCATCAGATAAGGTAAGAGTCGCAGTTGCTATGGCCTCAGGATCGTCAGGTTTTGTGTTCACGATAATGACTTCGACTGAACTTAAGCCATCGTGCAGGGGTTGGAATCTAAATTCAGCCGTTGAGTCGGGCCCCGGGGTTTGCATAACAACATCCAGCTTCTCTTGCTCATAGGAAACGGCCGTCATATCTCCCGGCCATCCGGCAATAGCCGACCAAATAAGAACGCTAATCGCGCCTACGGCCGCGTAAAGCAGCTTACCGTCTGACAATCTCTGTTGAATCGACAATGGCAGTTGGCTAAATCTAGACACAGACATGAAGGCTATCAGCCGTCAAAACACAAGGCAAATAATATGCGTTTTACTCATAAGATTTTGGTCTTATTTTGAGATAAAATTGAGGGGAGAAATGATTGGTGCCTGGAAAAAAAATACGCTGACTGGAATGAGGGGGCAGTTCCAGTCAGCGCCACACCAAGGAGGAAAAGCTATACACAAAATGTTACGTGTGCTCGCTTACAGCATATCTTACAGCAACCTGTAAAATATGTTTCACTGCAGTGTTTTTGGCGTTTAAATCAATCCGCATTATAACTAAAACTAGGTCATGAAAATTCAAGAAGACATTAAGATTGCCATTGTTGGCCCTTGTTCCTCTGGTAAAAGCACACTCCGCAAAAATTTACTGTCGGCCGGTTACCGCTTGGTTAAGAATCCAACACAGGAACATTCCTATGTGAAGGACATGTGGCAAAAAATTACCAACCCAGATATTTTAATTTATCTAGATGTTGACTACCCGACAACAATTGAACGTCGGCCGCACATTGATCTGGGTCCCGCCCGTGTCGAGACACAAAATGACCGGCTTTCTCATGCCCGCGAGCACGCAGATTTCTACATCGATACATCACCGCTCTCCCCAGACGAAATCAGTGACCAAGTCCTAGATTTTTTAAAAAATCACACCATTTAATTCGCGCTTTTTATGGTTCACCCATATTTTTTAAAGTCCACACAGTAAAAATTAGGAGCCACACCTCGTCAAGCATCCTACAAAAGGCAGCAAAACACTCAAAGGAAATCAAACATGAAAACTTATGATCTAATTTGGATTGGTACCGGGCAAGCAACCGGCTCAGTCATTCCCAAATTGAATAGTGAAGGCAAAAAAATTGCCATCATAGAAGGCGGCCGAGTAGGCGGTTCATGTGTCAACTATGGCTGTACGCCTACCAAAACAATTGTGGCCAGCGCCCGAGCGGCACACATGGCCCGACGTGGACCAGATTTTGGGGTCAACATCTCAGACTACTCAATTGATTATGCCAAGGTGCGCCAGCGAATGAACGATATTCGCAACAACGGCAGCAATGGGATGGGACAGTGGCTACGCGGCATGGAAAATGTTGACTTTTACGATGGTTACGCAGCTTTTGAAAGCGAGCACACGGTCAAAATCAACGACGAAGTTATCCGTGGCGACACGATTGTGATTCACACAGGAACCCGCTCCCGCACATTTCCGTTTGAAGGGCTTGAGTCGGTTAACTGGATTGACAATCAAGGGCTTCTAGACCTTGAAGAGCTACCAGAAAAATTGGTCATCATCGGTGGCAGCTATATTGGGATGGAGTTTGGCCAAGCTTACAGTCGTTTTGGCAGCCAAGTAACGATCATTGAGGGTGGACCCCAGCTCATGAGCCGAGAAGATGCAGATATCGCGGCGGCTGCGCGTGACATCCTTGAAAAAGAGGGGATTAAGGTGATAACCAGTGCAATCGTCAAAAAGCTGGCACAGTCTGCGCCTAAAGATATTGAGGTTTTTTACGAACAAGATGGTGAGATGAAGTCAGTTGGCGGTACTCATTTGCTGATTGCGGTTGGCCGCCTGCCAAACAGTGACAAACTTAATCTAGAAGCGGCCGGTGTTGAAAAAAATCAGCGGGGATACATCACGGTCAACGAAACAATGCAGACCAATGTTCCTCACATTTTCGCATTGGGCGACATCAATGGACAAGGAGCATTCACCCACACATCTGTAAATGACGGTGAAATCTTCTATGACTTCTACACGGGATCAGGTGATCGGAATCTCTCCGACCGCAACCTGATCTATGCGATGTTTATCGACCCGCCCCTAGGCCGGATCGGAATGAGCGAGAAGCAGGCTAGAGAGAGCGGCCGGAATGTACTCATGGCTACCCGCAACATGTCGCGTATTTCTCGCGCTCGTGAGAAAGATGAAACAGATGGCTTGATCAAAATCTTGGTTGATGTGGATACAGAGGAAATTCTTGGGGCAACGATTCTGGGTATCGGCGGAGATGAGATTATCAATGTCTTTGCGCCTTTTATGATGACCAAAGCGTCGTACAAACTGTTCCGCCGAACAGTCCTTACCCATCCGACAGTAGCTGAACTGCTCCCTTGGATTCTGGATGACTTAGCTCCCCTAAAGTAGCGATTCACCCGATCAATTTAAAGCAAAAAGGCTCAACCGACATGAGGGTTGAGCCTTTTTTTGTTGTCTGACTAAAATTGATTATGCGTCCGCTTGATCACCTCCGGTCGGGCCATCATTTTGCCCGTTTCCGCGTCCACCATTCCGGCCGCCGCGTCCTCGCTCAGGAGCATTCTCGATCAGCTCAGCCTGCTCTGCAGTCAAATCACCGTTTGCGACTGCGTCAGCTAAAGCTTGAGCTTTGGCTTCTTCAACGGCAGCTTTTAACTCATCACGAGTGATGCCAGCCTCTTCAAGAAGAGCCTCTTTGTCTGTGCCAGCATCTTTAGCCGCTTCCAGTTCTTCTACAGTCAGTCCTAGTGCATCAGCCATCGCTGCTTTCTTGTCAAACAGCTCTTTAAAAATCTCTTTAGCCTCAATCAGGTCAAACTGTTCTTGGGTAATGTCACCATTGGCCAAGCCCTCTGCTAGAGCGGCATCTTCCGCAGCTTCGCCAGCAGCTTCAAGCTCTGCCACTGTGATGTCTAACTCTGCGGCAAACAGCTCTTGACGCTCTTCACGGGTGGTCTCTTCTGTTGAAGCTTCTCGAGCTGCATCCCATGCAGCTTCAAGATCCTCTACTGTTACACCCAACTCTGCGGCTAAGAATTCAGCGTTATTGCCGTTCCGGCCGCGGCCGTTCCCGTCTCGTGGACCGCGCCGACGTTCCATATCACTATCATCAGAAATCGCGCTAATCACGGCTGAGCCTAGCCCTTCGTCAGCGCTAACACCGCTAAATGCAAATGCACCACCACCGATCATCAGGGCGATCAGAGCACCCAATCCTACATAGAACCACTTATAATTTTTCATTTTTAAATCTCCTAATAAATTGAATAATTTCTTCGTTTTAACTTTTTTGCTTTGGCCAGTTATCGGCCGCGTTATTTGATGACTGAAGCTTATCGCTCACTTGTTAGGAAAGTATTTATGTAAGATTGGGAATCCTTTTGGAAGTGATTAAGAAGTGATTTAAATGAAAAAATACGTTTTTTTTTAGCGATCTGACTTTGTTCGAATTCTTCACATAGTATCCAAGGCGAATTCATATAATACCGAAGTACTATCATCCCTCTCATCCCGCCGCCCCCTATTTACGACGAGACTATCCACCCATAGACGAGAAAATGCAGACAAAGCTTAAATCCTCCATTCATGTTGAATCCCTCGGCAATAATGAACAAAATGCTTACGCAATTTCTGCCAGCATCTTGACCCGACAAGGGTCTGAACTTCAAGTTGCCGCCATTTCACAAAAGAAGCCCGGAGACTACGCCTCTATAGACACACCAAGAAAGACCTTACTATCATTTGTAAATAATTTACAGAGTGGTGGTAATAGCCAAGTCGAACAGCTCATCCAAAGAGCAATTGGACTGGTTCATATTTCAACTGGCGGTTACATTAAACGTCACGGCGGGGCCCCCTGTGGACTCGTGGCCGCCATCCTCTTAGAAGATCAGCTGTATACGCTACAAGTAGGTTCTGGCGCGATTTTGCTGCTCCACAGCAGTAAATTAAGCTTACTTACCCATCCAAAATTAATCAAGGCGCCTGCAGATGCCGTATGGTTAGGCGAACCCAACGAATTCCCGATTAATTCAATTAATTTTAAGCAAGGTCGCCTAGAAACAGATTCTTCAATCATCATCTGTCAACCCGGCTTTTTAAGAGGGATGCAGAGCAAGAGAGTTGCCTTCCAAGATGCGGTTACCTCATTCATGGAAAACTCTGAAGATGTAGCGCAAGACATCGCCCATTGGTCGCAAGCAAATCAAATTCAGTCTGATTTGACGATGGCTGTTCACTCGTTAGTAGAAGACAACGGACGTGTCGAATTTGCATCTTCAATGAGTTCAGAGTCTACTCTGAATCTGCTAGATGACTTTGAGCAAAACGGAGAGAGGGTAAAGTCCGTAGAACCTTCTTCACAGCCACACACCAGCGGAGAGGAACCTGAGGAGTCAACAGCAAACGGCATTTTGAATAAAGTCATTGAAGCGGTTCAAGAGAAAGCAGAAGCCGGTTCAAAAGATGGTAAAATCAAAACATCTGATACTATTCGAACGGCGGCTCTTCCGCTTGAAGCGGTAGCACCCGTTACACCTAATGGTAATGGAGCCTCAGCCAAAGCGGTTGAAAGCACCATTACCGCTACCGAATCTGAATCACCCCCAAAACTTAATGGAAACACAAGCGCAGGCTCGACTAATGAGACGGCTGCTGAACCAAGCTCACGGCTGTACCGCACCCTAATGATCAGTGTGATTGGTCTTTTTGCAGCCATGATTCTTATGGGAGGCTTTGTTGTTCTGCAGCGAGTGATACTGAATGAGCCAACATCTACAACCAATTCACAACCGATACAGGCGGTAGCTGTTGCCGAAGCGGCCGAAAGCTCAGAGGTACTTGCTCCATCTGGAAATTTAGACAATACAGTAGGGTCATGGTCCCAAGGTGCATCGGAAAGCAGAAAGCTGCTGGATACCGAGGATGAACTGGGTGCCCGCGGGTTGATTCACGTCACAATCAATCCAAATGGGGGGACTGACCCCAGCCAAACCACCGGGCAAGATGTTTATGCATGGGCCGGTTCTGAGCTAAGCTTTGACAATATATCTGCTGATGCCTCGTTTGAGGTTTCCGAAAACTCAACTCTGTTTTTAGATTCAACCAAAAGCACAATTCGGCCGTCGTTGACAAGACTGTTTGGTGTAGCGGAAAGCAGCTCTGGATGCATGTCAATAAAATATGGCGAAATAGATCAGCCTCTCGTTATGACATGTTACTCGGGCACATGTCGTTGGCTGGGTCCGCTGAGCCGCACGTATGACATACAGCCAGGTCAGCGCTTAACTATTGCTTCAAACCCTCAGTCTGCTAATCCTGCCATCTACGAGCCGATCAATTACGATGAAACAATAGTTTTTGCCCGGACGCTGGGTGGTACAGCCAACGGAAAGGATATTACTGACCAGTGCCTTGCCCCATTTGTAGCTGAAGGCCGTCAGTTAACAGAGGCTGAAACGGCCGATGCAGTAGCCTCAATGTCAGGAAATTTCTCTCAGGAAATCGGCTTTTGGTCGCTTGGCAATACTGGATTTCGAATTTTGGTTGACAAAGGAGACACTGTCAATGCTCGCGGTCTAATCCGCCTTGCCCTCGACACAGGTCAGAATGGTGGAGCAGCAGAGGAAGATGTCAACATTTATGCGTGGGCTGGATCAAAGATTCATTTTGATCCCAAACTTGCAGAAGATCAAGTCGAGGTTCGAGAGGGCTCTACCGTTTTTCTTGACTCAACGGACAGTACAGTTCGGCCGTTTTTAGCTGGGTTATTCGGTACGGCGGAAAGCATTGATGGCTGTATGTCGATCACGTACAGCACAAAAGATCAGCCGCTGGTGCTTTCCTGCTACTCAGGATCCTGCAACTGGAATGGTGCCCTAAGCAGAAACTTCACGATTCCGGCCGGTCAGCGTTTGAGCTTAGAGCCTAATCCTCAGGCACAAAACCCAGCCATTTTTGAACCCATCTATCGCACAGAGACGCTGGTTGCCTCTAGAACGCTGGGTTCAATTGATGAGGGTCGAGCTTTAGCTAATCAGTGTGTGGAACCTTACTTGGTTGAGGCCCCAGCTATCGTCACCACGCCCCAAGATGAGGAGGACGATGAAACAGTAGTTGGTGCCGATGACGAAGAAACAAACGTTGATGACGAAGAAACTGTAAACGATGAGGTTGAAGCATCATCGACGGTGCCTCCGCTAGAGACACCAACAGTTGAAAGCGAGGCCAGCAGCGATGATTTAGGGGCGAATTCTGATGTGCTAAGCGGAGAAGAAACTCCTGAGCCAGACAGTGATGATGCTTAGACAGTAATAAAAGCGACGGGGAGCCTGCAACCCAACCAGCCAAAAAGTGGTTAGGTCGCTGTTGCTTGAGATGTCTGTCCGTACTGGGAAGTAGCCGGTTCCGGTATGCCAAGTCACCTGTTGTGATTCGGCTGCCATAAACTTCATGAATTCACAAGCCGCTGCATCTTTTGCCGCTTCTTCAGCATCCATAAGCCATAAAACAGCACCACCAATTACAACACCATTGCGATCTCCTACGCTGTCTGCGTAAGGGATAAACATCGTTCCCACTTCAAAGTCAGATCCATGTAAGTGCTATCGATATTTTGCACACCGGCTAAAGCGATAATGACATTAAAGCCCAGCTGACGCCACACCACCGCAATAGACACCGCGATCAAAGCCCAGTTTTTCGAAGCCAACCAGTTTGGCCCTTCTTGGATGCCAATCAGGCTGAGCCAGTAATTTAGGTAACCAACGGCCGGGTTGTATAAAAAGCAGAAAAGCACCCCGGTCACCGCGCTGGAAATAACGATGGGTAAAAATATGAGTAAGCGATGAAACCATAACAGCCGCTTTAGTGGATAGGACAAGGCAATAGCCAGCGCAACAGCCAGAATGATTCCCGTGGGAACAGTGCCGATGGTAAATCAAAAAGTAACCCTCAGGCTATTCCAATAGTCGCCTCCCTCGATAATTTCTGTGAACAATCTCTGGTAGTTTTCAAACCCCACAAAACGGGTCTGGTTACCAAACGGCGCCACACGCGTTAGGCTCAAATTAAATGAACTAACAATGGGGTAAAAGACAAATATACCTAATATTAGAAGGGTTGGGAGTAGATAAAGTTATCCCTCAAGAGACGACCAAAATGTGTTAAGTCGCCCACCTTTTGATGACGGTGGATATTCCATTTTTCTCTTTTCCTCAAGTTAACAATCATTCCAGTAAAACACTCAATGTTTCACGATTAGTTAAACCAAGGTCAACATCATGTTAAGGATAGGTTAACTGGTACAAATTTAAGGAGGAGGATGCGGAATATTCAGGCCGGGCATAAATTGTCTACCCGCTCTGCGATGAGATTGGCTGACGCTTTTTTTGTGTTTCGTAAACGAGGGGAATTGTAATTGTAAACGCAGAACCTGCTTCCACAGTGCTGTTCACCCAGATACTGCCATTTAACAATTCAATCAGCCTTTTGGTGATTGACAAGCCAAGACCAGTCCCGGTAAATGAGCGAGATAGCGAATTGTCAACTTGACGAAATGAGTCGAAAATGTAGGGTAAATCTTCGGCCGGGATGCCCACCCCTGTGTCAGAGATTGTAATTGATACCAAATCGTCTGCATTCACAAAGACACGGATGCTGATCACTCCCTGTTGGGTATATTTTGCAGCGTTACTGATTAAGTTGAGAAGAGCCTGTTTCAGCTTCCCTTTGTCTGTAAATACTTCAATCTCAATAAAATTGTTGCTCAGCTGAATTGTGTTCCCATTCCTGTCAGCCATCGGCCGGATCGTCTCAATCGTTTCATACAGTAGCAAATTCAGATCAAAATGGACCGGGTGTAGCTCCATTTTTTCAGCTTCAATCTTTGACAAGTCCAGAATATCATTGATCAAAGTCAGCAAATGCTTACCTGATCGGCGAATACGATCAATATCTTCTGTGGCAAACTTATCAAACATTTGAGTATCTTCATTTTCTTCTAACAAGACCTCGCTATACCCAATGATTGCGTTGAGCGGTGTTCGTAGCTCATGGCTCATATTTGCCAGAAACAGGCTTTTTAGCTGATTCGATTTTTCAGCTTCTTTTCTGGCAGCATTAAGCTCTTCATTAGCCAAAACAGAGCGCTGGATAGTGTAGCGAGTAAACATCATCGTCAGCATAAAAAGAATAACAATGATGATTCCTTTCGTCACTGGGTCATATGTGTCAATGACACCGTCATAGACGCCAACAGACTCTAAATACACCATCAAAAATATCCACAAAATGGTTAAAACCCCCAAAAATGTTGACCACTGTCGCGACATCAAAACGCTAATAATCACAAAAATTGGATAAATCGCGTGCACCCCAATATCATCGATCCCAGTCTGGAACATTACCCCCGCAAAAACAGCCAAATAGCCCATTGAAGGGAGCATGGTTACAGCAAATTTTAGGTGACCCATCCGAATTAAAATCAGACCAATCACTGCACTAACGGCAATCACCAAGGTGGTGAGCGTGTTTAATAAAGCATCTTGCTGATAAAAGTAAACCGTTAGGTAGGCGCAGAAGAGTACCCCAAGCAAAAAAGCATACCATGCAATTTGAACGTAGCGATTTAAGTAGTCATCCTCTTGTGCCGGAGGCTGGAAAAAATTAAGAAACTTAAGCCCGGCAGACAGGGCCG
>JBCCSO010000138.1:0-9499 GCA_039199965.1 Chloroflexota bacterium
CCACATAATTTATCAGCCACTTCTTGCCATTACAGACCTACTTGGTCGAGAAAAGATTACTGATTTTGTAGGGTTTATCCTATGCTTGATGTTAATAATGGCTGTACTTGTTTTGTCCTCAATCATGAATCTGGTTCTGAAAAGACTAGGGTATGCTGCGATTCAACTCAGATCAAACAATACACGGGGACTTAACGGCAGATCATTAATCGGTTTTTTAGTGGGTGGGAGTGGCTCTTTTCTGTTGATTTTTGTCGTACGTTTTTGGTTCGGAACTTAATAAACCAGATCAAATTTCTAGAAATCATAGTTGATCCGATGCCCGCGGATGCGAGTCAGTACAAACTCAATCACCAGAATGAGTGCCACAAAAAACATGTCAACGACAATCGTAATCGCAAACGCCAAAAGCAGATAGCCAGCCAACTGATTAACCGGCCCCACAAGCGTGTCCCACATCGCCTGCTGAAAACCAGCAAAATACAGCACACCCAACAGCACCGCTAAAATTAATCCTAAAAGGGGCCACGCACGACGGTCAGACGGACTAGGCATCATCGCATTGCTAATTGAGAAGAGCAGGTAAAGCCAAATCCATGCATCGGCCGTAGCAAAAATCCGGCTCAACGCTTGCCCCATCGCCTGAGGTGTACCAGTAATCACGATATCAGCCAGTGTATCCGCCTCAAACACAATCTGCCCAATCAGCAGAATTGCACCAATCCCAAAAAGTAGCGGTGCCCCACCTATCAATGACTCCCGTACGGGAGCAATCTGTCGATCTTTGTAGAACTCCACATAACCCAGCCGAATGGTGCCGTCAGGCTGGAGTGACGGCCAGACAGAAAACCGGCCGGTGCGCATCCCCAGCAAATTTGCCATGATCCAGTGGCTTAGCTCATGCAACAACACCCCCGGAAACAAAATAAGGGCATAAAGCAAAACTGACCACTGCATACTGCCGGTCAGTAAGTAGGCAATCCCCTGCATATGACGATGAATCCAGCGCTCCATCAGATAAAGTATGATGAGGCTGATAACAACCCAGATAATTGGGGAGAGGCTCTGATACATTTAGGATTAGATATTAGATGATAGGTGCTAGATGTAAGATGTTAGTGGCAGGTCGCCCACTAACATCTAATATCCACCATCTAACATCTTACAGGGCGTTTTGCACCAGTTCAACAAACGATGGCTTGAGGCTGGCACCACCCACGAGGGCACCATCTACGTTCTCCATTGCCATGATGGCGGCGCAATTTTCTGGCTTGACGCTGCCACCATACTGAATGCGCACCTGATCGGCCGTGGCTTGATTATACAGGTCAGCCACCACACCGCGAATCGCATCCCCGATGATTTGGTCAATGTCAACCGGTTCAGCCACGCGGCCGGTGCCAATCGCCCAGATCGGTTCATACGCAATGACCAGCTTTGCTACATCTGCGGCCGGGATGCCGCTTAATGCACCACGAATTTGGCTACCAACAAACGCCACCGTTTCACCAGCCTCATTTTGTGCCAAGCTTTCACCGCAGCAAATGATGGGGGTCATGCCGTGTACAATCGCCGCTTTGGCTTTTTTGTTTACACCCTCATCGGTTTCGCCAAAATATTCACGCCGTTCTGAATGGCCCAGTATCACATACTGACAGTAAGGAGACAGCATATTGGGGGCCAGTTCACCCGTGTACGCACCTTTTTCTTCAAAGTACATATTTTGTGCGCCTACACCCACTTTTGTGCCTGACAGTGCCTCAGCTACGGCCGGAATAGCGATAGACGGTGCGCAAAAGGCCACGTCAACCCCATCAATCTGATCAAGACCATTTTTGATGCCATCCACAAAATCAACCGCCTCTTGGACAGTCATGTTCATTTTCCAGTTTCCTGCAATTATCGGTTTACGCATTCTTTTTGGGATAGGAATTAGGGAGTTTGAGGAGCAATCTAAAGCCCATCATCAACCCCAACCCGAAAGATAAAATATCAAGGCTTAATCATTAAAAAACTGCAGCCCTGCTTTCAACGCCTGAAAAAGCTAGCATACGCATTCTGTAAGTAAGCCATTTTCAAAAGTTACTTGCAAACCATTATATCGGGGACTGGGGCTGATTGCAGGGAAAAAGCCTCTTTACCCAGATCAAATCTAGTACAATCTCCTTTCGTTTAGCATGAAACTAAGGTCTTTACGGGTTGTCTAACATGAACGAACTGAATATGATTGTCTTACTGATTTGCTAGCAAAAGCTTACCTATGGAAAAAGTTCTACTCCACATTGGATATCACAAATCTGCCAGCACATTTCTACAAAACAACTTTTTTCCGCAGATTCCTGTCAATTTCGTATTCTTCCCAGGTGCTCAAAAACAGTACCTGCACATGATTCAGGGCAGAACGCCTCTCGAGGTTAAAGATTTACACAATTGGCTTGGTACTAAAGTTGAAAATGGGGAGCAGACCCTACACACGACAACAGTTATCAGCAACGAAGTTTTATCTGGGCATCCGCATGGCTACGCGGATTTTTCAGCGTTCGAAATGGGCAACAATCTCAAAGCAACCTTTCCAAACGCCAAAGTTTTAATTATTGTGCGGAATCAGCTTAACTATCTAACATCACTATATACGTTTAGAGTAGCAATAAAAGGATTAGAAACACGCAGCTTTGATCAATTTTTAGAACAAGAAGGAAAAAAAGGGTTGTTTGCCCACGTAAAATATGATCAGCTTGTTGGATTTTATCAAAAGATGTTTGGCGCAGAAAAAGTCTTGGTTTTGCCTATGGAGCAGTTGTTTGGTCATGAAAAAAATGGGTTGAGCCATATTTTCGATTTTATTGAACTTGAACCGCAGCCTGTAGATATGTCAGTTAAAGTGAATGTCAGCACCAAAAGTCGACAGGTCTTAGCCTTTTGGCGGCCGGTCAACAAGTTAATCTCGGGGTTTTTAAATACGGTCTACTTTGTATTCGGTGAGAAAACTGAGGAAAAAAACTACGCAGGGCTGCGTTTTTCTATCTATGGTGCCAAGGCAAAAACAACAAGCTTGCTTAATAAACTATTCAAAAACGGCCCACAACTTTCTGTGGCAGATCATTTAATGCACATTAATCAGTTAGAAGAAATAGGAAGGTCTAACGTGCGACTGCAAGCATTAACCGGGATCGATGTGGAAAAGTTAGGCTATCCGATTAACAATGGCCACAGTGACTAAGGCGATTCACTAGAATAAATTACCCGTACCGGACGTGAAATTCGCCTCACAGCCGACCCTACGCGAACAACTCTGAGCATCTATTTTTCGGGGTTGGCCTAATCGGGGTTGGCCTAATCGGGGTTGGCCTAAAATGTAGATGACTCCCGCATTTCGTTTCCCAAATGAGAAAACAAGACCTAATTATCCTCTTCGAATACAACTATTGGGCTAGAGACCAATTATTGAGCGCAGCTCAGAACGTTGTGGCCGAATTCCTATCGGCCGACAATACAACCAGCTATTGATTACACAGAAAGTAACCGCACCCTTCCCGTTTGAATGGTTTGACTTCCCTAGGCGCCAAGTCTATGATTCTCAAGACTAGAAAAACTCATATTTACAACGTTAAGACTTAGGCAGGTACCTTCGGGTATTTGATTGGGGGAAGATCGGTGAAACTCCGGCACTGTCCCGCAACGGTAATCGGCTGATCAAAGTAAATCAGCCTGTAAGTCCGAATACCCATCCTAATTTAAACATCGTTGCCTTCGTGGACAAAGGTATGCGAATAGACGCAAAGCATTCTTGATTTTGCCTATCGCTACACCCACATCTTGTGGGTGTTTTTGTTTCAAAGTCCACTTCCTGAAAACAAACAATATCACCAATCTTATTTGGAGAAGAATATGCCCAGATTAACTAAAATATATACCAGAGGTGGCGACAGAGGCACAACTGCACTTGGCAGCGGCCGACGTGTACCCAAAGAGTCACTCCGCGTGTCAGCCTACGGCACCGTTGATGAATTGAACTCATGTCTTGGCGTGGCTGTGGCTCATGGCCTGTGTGAACGTTTAGATGAAGTAATCCCAGTCATTCAGAACGAGCTGTTCCATTTAGGGTCAGACCTCTGCTTTAATGAAGAGGAAAAAGTTCAGTTTAGCATTCCACAGATTGAACTACGACATGTCACAAAGCTTGAAGAGCTAATTGATGAGCTAACAGACGTTGTTGGGCCGCTGGAAAACTTTATCTTACCGGGTGGATCAGTGGGTTCGGCCCATCTCCACGTGGCACGTACCGTTTGCCGTCGCGGCGAACGAGAGGTCATTGCACTCACCCGCGAGGAAGAGGTAGGAGAGTTTGTTATCCCCTACCTCAATCGTCTGTCAGACGCCCTATTTGTGATGGCGCGTTACGAAAATCACGTGCGTCAAATCCCAGAACCCCTCTGGGACACCCTTGCTTAAATTTGGCTGCACAGGCCCTTTCCTTAAGAAAATGCTCCTGTAAGTGCTTCTGAGCTTGTATTCTGCGGGTCAAAGCATGTATACTATAAACTACCTTGAGTTTCTCTTGGTCAATCGTCGTATCGACATGGCGATGGCTCGGAGAAAACGTAATTTACAGGAGTAATTCGATATGTCGATTTCCAATGAAAAAAAGGCCGAAATCATCAAAGAATACGGCCGGGAAGAGGGTGATACTGGTTCGCCCGAAGTCCAAATTGCACTTTTCACTGAACGCATCAACTACTTGCAAACTCATCTACAGGAAAACAAGCAGGATCACAGCTCGCGCCGTGGATTGCTGAAAATGGTAGGGAAGCGCCGTAGCTTGCTCGCTTATCTTATGAAGAAAGATTATGAGCGTTATGAAGCGGTACGCAGTAAGCTGGGTATCCGCCCTCTTAAATAAGTGCTAAAAGCCTTTGGTTGATGTGAAACTGCAACAGCCAAAGGCTTTTTCATTACTGAGCCTAAGCAGTCACGAAAATAGGAAAAAGAAGGAGCATATCAAGCTCCAATCGTGGCGAAATTTAATTTACTGAACATAGGTTATGCTGGCATTTGTGTTTTAGGACCTGGGTTTTGTGAATGAGTCAGAATTCATTCTCAGGCCCCAGTCCCTAAAAGAGCCGCAGCCTGTGTTCCTCAAGCTACACTCTTATTTTGCACGCCAGTGCGTGCGGGAACTACACAGGGATTCACTTTCCCGTCTTTCCGTGGCGCACTCGTCAACTGAGAAGTAGCAATCACACAGGAGATTTCATGTCATCAGAACAGAAATTTACGGCCGTCGTCGGTGATCAAGAGCTAATCTTTGGTACCGGCAAATTGGCCCAGCAAGCGGGTGGCGCTGTCACCCTTACTTTCGGTGGTTGCACCCTTTTCGCCACCACCACCATGTCAAGAAGCGTTCGTGAGGGATTAGACTTCTTCCCAATGAGCGTAGACTACGAAGAAAAGATGTATGCGGCCGGCCGCATTCCCGGCAGTTTCTTCCGCCGTGAAGGACGCGCCACCACCGCATCTATCTTGGTTTCACGCCTCACAGACCGGCCGCTGCGCCCGCTGTTCCCAAAAGGGATGCGCAACGAAGTCCAAGTTATCATCTCAACCTTATCATCAGATGGTGTTGAGCAGATGGATATCCACGCAATTAACGCAGCCAGTGCGGCCATGTCAATCTCAAATATCCCTTGGGATGGCCCTGTTGCAGGCGTTCGCGTTGGTTTGGTCGATGGTGAGTTTGTCACCAATCCAAATCATGAGGTTGCAGCTGAGAGTACGCTTGACTTGCGCATTGCAGGCACCAAAGACGCCATCATCATGGTTGAGTGTCGGGCTGATGAAGTACCCGAATCAGTCATCGTTGATGCGCTTGTGTATGGTCATAATGCCATGCAACCAATCATCGCTACGATTGCCCAAATGCAAGCTGAAATTGGTAAAGAGAAAGACGAACCAACCTTGGCTCCATCCAATGACGAATTAGCCGAAGCGGTCGTTGCCAAAGTAGGCGACCGTGTAGAAGAAATTGTCCAAAATAATCCAAATCGGGACGATCGTGGTGAAGCCATGTCAGCCCTACGGGATGAAATTACTGAAGCATTTATAGCTGAAGATCCAGACGTAGAAGTCAAATTCATCCAAGAAGCGATTGGCACCTTGCTCAAAAAAGCGGTTCGCGGCCGGATTTTAGGCGATGGCATTCGCCCAGACGGCCGGGCTTACGCTGATCTCCGTGATCTGTCTTCAGAAGTTGGCATCAGCCCACGCGCACACGGTTCAGGCCTGTTCCAGCGTGGTGAAACCCAGGTGCTTTCAATTGCATCTTTAGGTACGCTGCGTGAAGCTCAAAAACTCGATGGGTTGGACAACGTTGAAACCGTCCGCTACATGCACCACTATAACTTCCCTCCGTTCTCAACCGGCGAGACTTGGCCTTTGCGGGGTCCAAAACGGCGCGAGATCGGTCACGGTGAGCTAGCGCGCGCGGCACTGCTGCCCGTTATCCCATCAGAAGAAGAGTTTCCATACGCAATCCGCGTTGTGAGTGAAGTTTTGTCTTCAAATGGTTCAACCAGCCAAGGATCTGTTTGTGCTTCAACACTAGCCCTAATGGACTGTGGTGTCCCCATTAAAAAGCCAGTTGCTGGTATTGCCATGGGTCTCGTTTCTGACGAAGAGGCTGGCAAGTACGCTATCCTGACCGACATTCAGGGAATGGAAGACCACTTGGGCGATATGGACTTTAAAGTGGCAGGTACCTCAGATGGCATCACCGCGCTACAGATGGACATTAAGATTTCTGGTCTTTCCAGCGAGCTAATGAGCAACGCACTAGCACAGGCTCGTGACGCGCGGTTGGCGATTTTAGATGTTATGACGCAAGCGATTCCAGCCCCGCGTGAAGAATTGAATCAGTACGCACCAAGCTTAACCACCTTACACGTGAATCCTGAAAAAATCGGAGCGATCATCGGTAAAGGTGGTAGCACCATCCGTTCGTTGGAAGAGATCTACGAAGTTAAGATAGATATCCAAGATGACGGCACTGTGTTTGTAGCGGCCGTTAATCGTGAGCAAGGTGATGGGGCTGTGCGCCAAATTGAACTGCTCACCAAAGAAGTTGAAGTGGGTGAAACATACACCGGCAAGGTGGTTCGGATTACAGACTTTGGCGCATTTGTTGAGCTGATTCCCGGCCAAGATGGTCTGGTTCACATTTCACAGATGTCTAGCGAGCGAATTGCCAAGATCGAAGACGCTGTTCAAATTGGCGATGAGATTATGGTGATGGTGACGGCTGTAACCCCGGAAGGCAAGATCCGCTTGTCACGTCGGGCCATCTTGGAAGGTTGGACGCTTGAAGAAGCGATCGCGGCCGACAATCCGAAGAAAGGTAAAGGTGGCGGTGGCAATCGCGGCCGCGGTGGCGGCAACCGAGGCGGTGGAAACCGCGGTGGCGGCCGTAGAAACTAATCTTAATCCCTAAAATTCTCTACCGGGCATCCATTCAATAGGTACTCGGATCGAATTTCAAGGTTCTAAAAAAGCTCTACCAGACGTACTTCGTTTGGTAGAGCTTTTTAATTGCCCGCTTTTTTAATTACTTTCGCAGTTCATTCAGGGAACTACATAATGGTAGAACCTTGATCGTTCATAAATCAAGGTTACAATGCAAACTATCGTTTAGGGAGCTATCGATGGCACATGAACCTTAATAAAGAATCTGCGTACTCAGAAACACCACAAATTCGCAAAACATACTGCCGAATCTGTAAAGCTCACTGCGGGCTAACAGTTAGAGTTGATCAAAATCAACAAATCTTAGATGTGAAGGCGGACAAATCACACCCAGTTACACAGGGGTATGCTTGCATCAAAGGGACTAGTTTGGGAGCTTTGCATACTGATCCTGATCGGGTGAACCATCCCCTAAAGCGAGTCAACGGGAAGCTACAGCAGATCAGTTGGGATCAAGCCATCCAAGAAATAGGTGACAAGGTGAGGGGGCTGCGCAAGGCGCATAGAAAGCGATCGGTTGGCATGTATCACGGCAACCCTACATTTGCTAGTTTCCAAAACATCATGTACTCGTCAGCTTTTTTGGAAGCACTTGATTCCCCAAACGTGTTTGCTTCTCACTCTGTTGATGTCAACAACAAATTTGATGTTTCAACACAGATGTATGGACTGTCTATGGTGCATCCTGTGCCAGACTTTGAGCACACGCAGTTCTTGATGTGTTTGGGAACCAATCCATCGGTTAGCCAAATGTCGGTCATGCAAATTACAAATCCCGTGGCTAAGTTTAAAAAGATTGAGGCGCGTGGCGGGCAGGTTGTTATGGTTGACCCTCGGCGGACAGAGACGGCCGCCAAAGTTGGGGAGCATGTCTTTATTCGGCCGGGAACCGATGTCTATTTGCTGCTGGCAATGCTGCATGTGATTGCGCATGAAAACCAGATTGATACTCGATACGCTGAGAAATTCGCGCACAACGTTGATCAATTTATTGAGGTAGGCAGGCAGTGGACGCCGGAACGAGTTGAAGAAATCACGGGTATTGAGCAAGACACAATCCGCCGCTTGGCGCTGGCCTACAGAGATGCAAAGGGCGGGGCACTCTACATGTCAACGGGCGTAAATTTAGGCCCCTTTGGCTCGCTTGCGTACTGGCTGATTCAGGGATTAAATCTTTTAACGGCTAACATAGACAGCAAGGGCGGCCTCTTGGTCCCGCACGGCGCGTTTGACGCCCTGACGCTTGCCAGCATTGTGGGGCTAGGCAAATTTGATGAGCACCGCACCCTGGTTGGTGACTGGCATAGGGTGGCGGGTTGTTTCCCTGTGGCGGCGCTGGCTAAAGAAATAACAGTTGATCACCCCGATCGCATCAGAGCGCTTTTTGTTTCGGCCGGCAATCCGCTGCATTCTGTTCCGGGCATTGAGCAACTGAAACAAGCCTTTGAGCAGCTAGACCTTGTGGTCTCCATCGACATCTATCAAAATGAGACGTCAGCTTATGCTGACTATATTTTACCCGCCACAGATATGCTTGAGCGCTCAGACTTCCCTGTATCACACATGGTGCTCCAAACGGTTCCATATGCTCAATTTACGGAAGCTGTCGTTCCGCCACAGCATGAACGCCGTCCCGAATGGCAAATCTTTTCAGACTTGGCAGTAGCCTGCGGAGTCAAGCTGTTTGGGGCAACGCTCTGCAATCTCTTGCCCCGCTTAAATCGTGGCCTGCATCGGCTACCTTTCATCGGCCGTAAAGTGGGGCCGCACACCATCAAGCCAGAGCATCTGCTCGCATTGCTGTTGCGCTGGGGAAGGCGCACGACACTAAAAGAGTTGAAGCAAACCCCTGAAGGGATTTTGCTGGGTGCAACAGAGCCGCACACATTTCTTGGTAAACGTGTCCCAACCCAAAACGGAATGGTTCAACTCTGGCCGGAAAAACTTGTGGCAAGCCTTCCACGACTTGAGTCATCGAGTGAAG
>JBCCSO010000139.1:0-9426 GCA_039199965.1 Chloroflexota bacterium
GTCGGCGGCTGTGGCAGGCTAAATCCGACCACATCTGCACCCAAATGGAGGCACCAGCCGGTTAGCCATGAGCCTTTAAAACCGGTTTGGCCGGTGATTAGAATTTTTCTGTTTTTGTAGCTGCTCAGTTTTTCTAGCATATGTTGTGGGATGGACGACTCCAGACCTGACAGGTTTTCAAAACCTGTCAGGTCTCCGCTGTTGCTATCACAATTCCTCGCCGACTGGATAAATCCAGCGGCTAAGCATAACGGCCTATGGCCTATGAGCCCAAAGGGCGTTTTCAACTAGCCGCGATCTTTAGATCGTAGGCGATCTATGGCATGTTGTGAATCCAAAATCGTCAATCGCAAGTCGTCAATCAAGCACCTTGTTCTTCATAGTATGCATCCAGCATCTTCTGGAATTCATCTACTTCCAAATAGTCCGGCATCGCCAACAGCTCATCCACTTCTGCTTGTGTCCGATGCTTAACCGGCCAGTCTTCTACCGACGCCAAACGCAGGGTAACGACCGATGCCAAATACGCGGCATCTTGTAGTTCGCGCAGAGACACCTTGTCGAGGGTGTCATACGCGGTATGTCCGTATCCACGGCCGCCTGTGCGTCGGGGCACCCCTTCCATACCACCGGTGGGGACACCTTTTAACAAGAATGGATAGTGATCAGAATGAACGTGGACCGATTGATTGGTTTTAAAATCAAACGCAATATCCTTTTGCCATCCTTTGACCAAATCCTCTATCTCAGGCCATTCGTTTAGATTAACTCCTTTGTTTTGGACCGATCCGGCCCCATCCATATTGAAGTAAAAGCGGAAATTTTCCAGTTCGCTTGCATGACGATCCGCATACTCAAACGATCCAAGCAGGCCGATTTCTTCAACACCCCATAGGGCAAAGCGGATGGTGCAGGGCAGTTGCCCCACATTTTCCTTGAGCAAGCGAGCCGTTTCTATAACTGACACAGCCCCAGACGCAGGGTCTTGTGCCCCTTGGGAAATATCGTGGCCGTCGTAGTGGCTGCCCAGCATGATGATCTCTTCAGGATTGGTTGATCCGGGAAGATCGGCCGTAATGTTCCACGAGGTCATCGGTTTGTTTTCATCGGTTGTTTCAATTTTGATGACCACTTTGCCGTGTTTTGCCACCATCCGCTGCAAAAATGAACCATCTTCGTAAGAAACTGCGATGCTGGGTATGAGCCCGGCTTTCCCATGATTCCCGATACCGCCGGTTGCTGGACCGTATGCAGGATAGTGATTTTTGAAAATAAACGCTGATGCGCCATTTAGCATCGAGCGGCCATATTTTTCGTTGCGGTGGACCCAACGCTTCATCCCAACCGGATGCGTTTGGCTATCCGCCAAAACAATTTTCCCCGCCATATTTTCAGCATCTTCGTTGAAAAGATCAGGGTTGCCGTCTCCAGCGTCATAGAGTTCGGCCGTCAAGCTAGCCGGTGGTGAATGGGGGTGGCTGATGCAAGGAATGACTTTTTGAATCGGCTCGATAATTTCAAGCGTTGCCGTCCCGCGTACCCAGCCCAAATATTCAAATGGCTCCATTTGGACATTGCTCAGTCCGTACTCTTCTAGCTTTGCCTTCATGAATTCGGCCGCCTGCTTTTCGCCGGCCGTACCACCAAAGCGCGATCCAAAATCATCGCAGAGCGTAATCAGATTATCCATCGCCTCAGTTGATGTGTAGCAATCCCCAGCAAGCTTTCTGTCTTCGGTTGAAAATGACATATCTACTCCTTTATGACCTTTTATCTACCTTTTTAAGTTTACATTCAAACCAGATTTTTCCACACTATCGCTGTGGAACCACAAAATGAAAGTTTATTTGCAAAATTTATATCTGAAAAAAGGCTGATAGTCTTTTGCCTGCTGTTCCTGAGTACACTGCTGGGGATGGCTGTTGCCTTAGCTTCAGAATCTGCTGAAGAAAACAGGGTAACAGGCAAAGTCTATGTACCTTTTCGCGGAGAAATTGATCAGGCGGTTGTCCAAGCGGTACGCCGATCAGATGGGGTGGTTGTTTCTGCGCTATCTGATAACGCTGGAGACTATCAGCTAACACTCCCGGCAGGTCTGTGGTCGATTTCAGTTTTACGCGGGGGCAATTCAGTCCCCTTTAGTTGGTTGAATGAACAGCAGCCAGATGTTGTTCGGTTCTTTGATGATGGGGTGTCTGAATCGATTGAAATCAATTATGATCTCTCTCCGTCAATGACTGAAGTGTCTGGCTTTGTCAGACTGCCAGACGGCTCTCCAGCTCCCTTTGACGTTGATCTAACGATTCTTGATGTTAATGGCCGGGGTATTACCAGTATTGCACCTGCAAACAGTGGATTTTTTTTTGCAGCAGCCGGTGCCGGTGACTTAACCTTTTCGATCCATCTGCCAAATGATCAATATTTTGTGCCTGATCCCATCAAGCTAAGCTTGGTTAACGGGGAGCAAATAAATCTTGGTACGATAAATTTAGTCGAAAAGTCTTCTTTACTTACCACAACTATTGTGAATCCGGAAGGAGCTCCTGTCTCTGGGATCAATTTGTTGGCATGGCAAACAGACAAGCGCGCAACCCGCGCCACATCAACCATAAACGGGCAGATTAGCCTGCCCTTATCCGCCGGAGATTGGTGGATTGTGCCGCAAATCATGGCCGATCAACCCTATCTGTTTAATGGAGCTGCCATTAGTGTGACGATTCCGTCTACAACCACTCTGAGCATAGATCCATTTGTCTTAGAGCCTGCTCCTAACAATATTATTGGCCGACTCGAAGACTCAAACGGTGATCTAGTTGAGCAAAGTGGATCGGTTGTTGCGTTTCATTCAAATGGAGATGCTGTTCGCTCTGCTCAAATTGTGAGCGGTACGTACTCTATTTATCTTCCAGACGGGTCTGATGGGGGCTACACCTTGCAGCCTCGCTTTGCGCCTGACAGTCTATACACGGCTAGTCGTCAAACCGGCATTGAAGTTGAAAATGGTGAGTCGGTAACAGTTAACTTTAGTGTCGCAGAAGCATCTTCGGCTTTTCCAGTTGGGCTGTGGGATCCGCGCGAAGAGGAATTTGTGCAAAATCTGAGGGGAAATGTGTACGCACTGAACGGGGGAAATGTTGAGCAATCTCCGCTGCAGGCCAATGGGCAGTTTATGCTTGATCTTTCGCCCGGTAATTGGTCATTTGGTCTGGACTACTCAGAAAGTAATACACATTTACAGCTAGGGAATGCATCATCTATATCCATTCAGGCCAGCCAGCAAGCAACAGTTGAAATTCCCGTTGCAAAGGTCGATTCGGCCATTACCGGCCGCGTTTTAGACCCGTCTGGCAACGGGCTGCCGGGTGCCATTGTGCATGCGTATGGTCTTGATCAAGAGATTCAGACAGTTGAAATTCAGGGGACAACCGATTCAACCGGCCGATACTATATTCAACTACCACACGGAACTTATCAGCTATGGTCAAGTTCCGGAGGGCCAAATGGGCAAAGCCTTGTTCCTGCCTCCATAGAGATTGTTACCCTACGTCCAAAAGCGATCCGGCCCGGGATTGACCTGTCGTATAAAAACTCAGACGTTACCGTCAGTGGACAGATATATCTGCCAAATAACCATGCTGCTGATGCAGGGACGCTGATCGCCTACACAGCCCAGGGGGGATGGATTACGACAACCATTCAATCAAATGGTACATACAGCTTGCCCTTGGTCGCAGATACAGAGTGGACGATTGAAGCCAGCCAAGTCATAGATCAAACCCGCTTTTTTATCCGGACCCAGCTTACGCCGCAAAACAATCAATCTTTGAACTTAACCTTTGCTGCAGATTTAGCTAATTTTGATCCAAAATTGCTGTTCTTTGATCCAGCTCAAACGACGGAACTAATTGTTGAACCTAATTTTTCAGTAGTTATTCCGGCCGGAGCTATTCCCGCACTGGGCCCTGCCTATTTGGAAGTGATACCGGATCAGTCCTATCTAAACAGCTATCACAGGACTCAAATTGGCAAAGGGTATCGATTCATCTTGTATGATGCATTCGGTGCCCCCATTGGGAAACAGTTTCTCCACAACGTGATGTTAGTTTACCGATACGACAAAACTGAATTGGAGTTAATGAAGCTATCGGCCGACAAACTGATACCAGGATCACGCGACAATTCAAGCGGAGCTTGGTCCCTTGAAAAGCAGTTTGTTATCGACCAAGATAGTCGCCAAGTTGTTTGGGAAATTGAAAATTTGAAGGAAGTGGCCCTGTTCTCGAGTTACGTAGATCAAAAAAGCGTTTATTTACCGATGATTTCCCGGTGATTCGTATCGTTTTGATTTAGATTGGTCCGAGCGAGGGTGCCTTTTGGGTGTGATGTCGTTAAAATTTTCACAACAATGTATTCACGTCCCAATATGCAAACCCGCAATATTGAGCTGCCTGTGTGGGCCGAAAACAGTCTGCTCATCATCATCATACTTTTCTACTTCATCGTCGCCTTGCGGTACGCGCTGATCACGCCTGCTTTTGAAGCATCTGATGAGCTGTGGCACTACCCAATGATCCAACATTTGGCGAACGGGAATCGGTTGCCGGTCCAGACGTTTGATCCGGCAACAGCTGGCCCGTGGAAGCAGGAGGCCAGCCAACCTCCGCTATATTACTATTTGGGCGCCGCGCTTACGTTTTGGGTAGACACCTCTGACTTTCAGGAGGTGCGTAAGCTAAACCCTCATGTTGACACTGGAATTATCACAACAGACGGCAATACAAATCTAGCTGTTCACAAAGGACTCCTTAATCCCAATCGTGGTACGCTTTTGGCGGTTCGCATCGTGCGTTTATTTTCTGTTTTGCTTGGTGCTGCAACGGTGTATTTGACCTACCTCATTGGCCGTGAAGTGGCACCCAATCGGCCAGATATTTCGCTTGTCGCAACCGGTTTAACCGCATTCACTCCGATGTTTCTGTTCATTACGGGGTCGGTTAACAATGATAATCTCGCCATTCCGCTGGCATCTTTGGGTGTGTTGCTGCTTATCCGGCTTGTCAATTTTGCAAAAAGTGCCTACCCACAAATGCCCGTGCCTTGGCGCAAACCGGTAAACTTACTCCATGAGAACTTGGTCCGTCGCCTACTTTTAATTGGGGTAGTCACAGGCTTGGCCGTGCTAACCAAGCAAGGCACGATAGGTCTCATCCCGTTGGCGTGGGGATCATTTTTCATAGTAGGATGGCTGTCTACTGTGGCAGACCACAAAACACAAAATCAAACTTTTTCTGATTGGGCATCACAAATCGGCTCAGCTCTTGCACGATCCCTACTATGGTTTGCAATCTTCTTTTTCCCCATTCTGCTGATTGCAGGGTGGTGGTACGGCCGCAATATCATTTTGTACGGTGACCTGTTGGGTTGGAGTGCCTTTGAGGCGGTCTTGGGTATCCGAGAGACGGAAGCTTCGATAGGGCAGCTCTGGGACGAACGCTGGGGGTTCATGCTGTCTTACTGGGGGCTGTTTGGCGGTCTTAACGTCCCGATGGACGATTGGATATACCGAATTATGACCGGCGTCTTGATCATATCCGTTCCCGGTGGCATTTGGTACATTATTCGCAAATATCGGGCCAGCCGCTGGTGGCGGCAAGCGTTTAAGTGGCCTAATACCTATCAAAAAATCGGGACTGGCATCATTAACTTGGTTGTTTCACGGTTTGCTCTGACGGTTTGCCTCTTGTTTTCATTTGCTATCATTTATGGGCTCATCCAGTGGGCGACCCGAACGTGGTCCAGTCAGGGGCGCTTGGTGTTTACCGCGTTTTCGACGCTAAACGTTTTGTTTGCGGCCGGCTTGTGCACAGTTTTTCAAAACGAATACGTCAAACATGTTAAAACTGGAATTTTGATTTTCTTTGCCTTTATCAGTTTCTATGCACCGGTTTGGTACATTGAACCCGCCTACAAGTTGCCCGCTCTGTTCGAAAACGGCGTCTTTGCCTTCCCTTGGGTGTCTCGATTTGAGTCCGAAGAGGATGCCATTTTTGATGAAACAATTTTGCTGGCTGGGGCAGCGATCGATGCAGAAGATCTTGAATTCACAACGGGTGAAATTGTTCCAATTGCCCTTGACTGGAAAGCCAAAGATTTTAATGAACGGGACTGGTCTGTTTTTGTCCACCTAAATGATCCGGTTCTCGGTATCCCTGTCGCCCAGCGGGACATGTATATGTCCCAAGGGCTTACACCTACTTCGTTTATGTTCCCACCGCGCAACTATCCTAGCCGGTTTGATGTGCGCTTATCGAACACAATGGTCGCCCCAGCGCAGTTGGATGTGATAGTTGGCCTATACGATTTTGCTACCGGTGAGCGGGCTACTTTACCAAACGGTGAAGATCACATCATTATCGGAACGGTTAATGTGGTTGCGCGTGAAGGGGAAACACCAAATCCAGTCAGGGTCAACTTTGAAAATAAATTTGAATTGATTGGCTATCAGATTGAGCCAAGGCGGGTTTCGGCCGGAGATACGGTGACTGTAACCGCCTACTGGCGCTCAACAGCGCGGATTTCAACTGACTACACGTTTTTTGGCCAATTTGTGGGGGACAACAACACGCGCTGGGCAGCCGTAGACCTAGGTCAGCCAACCACAACGTGGCAGCGCGGCGATATCCAAGAAATTAAGATGGAGATGAATTTACAACCCGATACGCCGCCGGGTGTGTATCCTCTGCGCTTGGGGATATACTCGTTCGAAGACGGTGCGTTCACCAATCTTCAGCGTGTCACAGAAGATGATCGCTTGACGGATGATTTCATCAATTTGACCGTGATCAGAGTTGAATAATGCTAAATTTTTCTCGCAGCACACTCACTGACTTCTACTACCAAATTCCATCCTCACCCGTCATTATCGGACTGATTTTGGCCGTGGTGGGCTCATTGAGCGGCGTTATCATGGCGTTTGGTGGTCCCTTAGTTGGATTGGGCCTGATCGTAGCCATTGTGTCCGGCTTAATTGTGCTGTCTAACATGGAAGTTGGGATATGGGGGGTAATTGCAGTAGTGACTCTGCTTCCGTTTGCCACGCTGCCTTTCAAAATTGTGATCACTCCAACCTTTCTAGACTTAGCGCTAGGTGGGGTGTTTGCGGTGTGGGTGCTGCGCCTAGTTACCGGCCGACAGCGGCGCATTGTGGCAGGGCCAGTCGCTTTTCCGCTCATCATATTTATTTTGATCATGCTGTTTGCCGTTGTGTTTGGCATGCCAAACGGGCCGCTAACCTCCCAGCTATTGCGCAAATTTGCGGAACTACTGCTTTCACTCGTCTTTGTCATTTTGCTGATTGACTTTTGTCGTACATGGGCTGATTTACAGCGCTTGACCTTTGTGGTCATGCTGGCGGGCACGGCCGCTGCCATCATTGGGATTGTTGTGTGGGCGATGCCTGACGATCTAGCCAATGAGTTTCTAAACATGCTGACCATCATTGGCTACCCCGGCGGGTTCGTCATTCGCTATGTTGAAGACAATCCTGAAGCACTCGAGCGAGCAATTGGTACCTCTGTTGATCCAAACGTTTACGGAGGGTTGCTGGTGCTCATGGGAACGCTAGTCGCCCCACAGCTTGTGGCTGAGAAGCCGCTATTTTGGAACAGACGCTGGGTGAGTTGGGTCGCATTTCTCTGCATTTTTGTGGCGCTACTGTTAACTAATTCACGCGGTGCATTTATCGGCTTAGTCGCCAGCGTGGGCTTTTTGGCCTTCGTACGCTATCGGCAGCTTTTACCGTGGGGAACGGCCGCATTGGGGGTGATTCTGCTGTTTATTCTGCCAACCACCCAAGAAGCGATCACGACGATTGTGCGCGTGACGGCCGGACAAAATACGGCCGACATTGCCACAGCCTACACAGAACGTTTAACTGACGCCTTTGAAGGGGAAGATTTAGCCACCCAAATGCGCATTGGGGAATATCGTGACGGGGTGCGCCTGATTCAGCGGTATCCGCTATTTGGCGTGGGTTTTGCCGGTTCCCCTGATATTGATTTGTATTTGGGTGTGGCCAGTGTGTATTTGACCATCGCCCAACAAATGGGATTACTGGGCCTATTCTCGTTTTTTGTGCTGGTGGGATCGGTATTTTTCCAAGCTTGGAAAAAGCGGCAAATTTTCTTAGCAAATCCGGAGCGTGATCCGGTTTGGTTAGGCTTGCACGGTGCGGTTTTTGGAGGATTGGTTGTGGGATTGTTTGACCACTATCTGTTTAATTTGGTCTTTCTACACGCTGTGACGATCTTCTGGATGATTTTAGGGCTAGCCGTAGCATCAACTCGTTTGGCAGAAGCAGAAGAGTGAGAAGTGGTGAGTGATTAGTCCGCTTCGCGGTAGTAAACAGTAGATCGGTCTCTGCTTCATACTTTACACTTCGCACTTCATACTTTTTACTGACCCACGAAAGCCAATCCGTAATTGGTGGGTAAGCGAAGCGGCAATGACTCACCGGCTTCCCGGCCGCCACGTGTGGTCTTTGAATTCATTATCCTGCAGGAATTGGTCTACAGACTCTTCAAACGTAATATCAGTGTCAAAAAAAGCTTCGCCGCAGCGTCTGTGCCAGCGCTGAATCATCCCAATAGCCAGCCGATATTCAACAAGTACCAGCTTGGCAAACGGTCCGCCTTCATCTAAAAATCCGCTGGTGACCACGTCCATTTCGGCCGCTTTGCGATCATAGTCAAGTCGAATCACTTCAGCCTGCCATCCGGCTGACTTGGTCCACGTAATTTGACCATAGCCAACGCGCGGGTCTCCATCAAACGGCAGGCCCACAGAGCCAACATTGATGATTTTTGTCTTGCCAATGTCTCTGACCAGCGGCCGATGGGTGTGGGCTGTCACAAACACGGCCGGGCCGGGCAGCGTTAACCGGCGCAAGTCCTCATCCTCAGAATTGGGAAAAATACCAGTCCGGTTACTGGGAATCGTGCCGTGCGTTACAAACATCATCGACCCATCAGGAGCGAAAACTGTTTGACGATCAGGCATGGTACTCATTTCAAGCGCCCGATCTTTGACCTGCTCCCACGCCCAGATGGCAAAGGTGTGCAAATCAGCTTCTTTTTCCCGTTCAAGCGGCTTGGGTGCATAGAAGTTCAGTAGATACTCTTCATGGTTTCCCCGCACAAGCTTCCAATTGTCTGTCACATGTTTTTCCCAAACAAAGTTCCAGCACTCACCGTTCATCGGCCCCCGATTTACCACATCTCCGTTGACAACAACTTGGTCTGGCCCCCACTGTTCGATGTGCTCCACAACCGCTTCTAGCCCCCGCTGGTTTCCGTGAATGTCTGCTAAAACTGCTATTTTCATAAAGTGAACTTTGATAGGATGATTAATTGATTGGTTGATTGTAAA
>JBCCSO010000140.1:0-9357 GCA_039199965.1 Chloroflexota bacterium
ATTTGAGCAGAAAAACAGAACAGGAACTAATCTACCACTTCAAGATGAGACTCTTATGCCTGAGCCCAGCTTCACTGTTCTGGGGTACTTGATCATCCAATTATCTCTGAAATGACCATGTTCCCAATATACAAGCCTGAGGCCGCTGCGCTTAAAGTCGATTAAGATACTTAGTCTACAAACGATTAAATAGCCAAGTTTCTAAAGTCTTTGTTGATCAATCAGGGATTGTTAGCATCGGGCGCGGCCGTGGGTCTTTCAGGCAGCGATGTCGGCCGGACCGGGGCCGGGTCCGTTGGCTGTGGTGCGGCCGTCGGATTGCTACCGCCACCTGAGCCCCCACCGCTTGAACCACTGCCACTATTGCCACCACTACTGCTGCCGCCTCCACTGGGGACAGGGGTGGCAGTTGGTGTATCTGTGGGGATCACAATTGTAGGTGTTGGAGTAGGCGTTGGGGTCGCAGGCAAATAAGGTTGCAAACAGCTTGCAGCGTCGATTATTCCTCCGGGAAAATCGCTCAAAAGGGATTGATAGCTAGACGCTGTTGTCTCTGGAATGCGAACCGTTAGTGGAGTTTGACTTAGGTCTTTGGAGTTAAAGGTTACTTGGTTGCCGGTTTCAATGCTGACAGACGCCTGCCGATCGATTCTAAAATTGCAGCTGCCCTCAAAGCAGGCGGCTGTAATTTCATCATCTACCTCAGAGTATTTAACCGCCATGCAAGAGCCGAAGACGGTAAACGTAATATCATCGTCTGAAGCACGCACCTCAATTTCTGCCCCGCTCTGGTACAACCCTGTATCAATTAGGATATTGCTTTCCTCGAAGAGGCGGAATTCAACTTGGCGAGCAACTTGGCTGAATTCGACTTCACCCCCGGCAATGGCGTAAATGCTGGCGTCTTCATCGTCAAGCCCTTCATGGTTGATCTGAATCTCCATATTTTCTACCGCTACAAGGGCTTCATCCTCAAATAGTGGTTGAAGCTCATCCTGCGACCGTCCGCGGAAAAAGCCGATCTGGCCGGGTGCCAGCGTGGGGCGAGGCGTATTGGTGGGGATGGGAGTCGCCGTTGGTACAGCCTGTTGAGTCGCCGCAATAATCGCTTCAACCGTTTGGGTCTGCAGGATTGCGAGTTCCCGATTTTCCTCCAAGGCATCAGCCGTTTGGCGGATGGCAGATGCCTCTTGATCAAGCTGATTTGCTTCGGCCACCCTTGTTTGGGCAATAAGTTCGTCTGCTGCTGAGGTTTCTAAAGCTGCGATAGCGTTGCGTGTTTGTTCTGCTTCAATTGTTGTATTTGATTGGCCACGGAAAAACAGAAAAGTAGCAAGTCCAAACAGTGCAATGGTAACTGCTGCGATGCCGCCATAGTAGAAAGCAGCTTGACGCCGCACCTGCCGCTGCTGATCAACCGCTTTGTCTTTTCTATTGCTGTCAGGGGTTTGCAAAATTGCGGCCGATACATTGTCATCTGCATCTCGCCCCAGTGCGAACGAAACAAGACCCCGCGCCGCACGGTTCCCTTCTTGAGCGCTTAGCACCTGAATGATCTCCTCATCCTGAATGAGCGGGCTTCCGTCGGTGGGTGAATCTTTAATCAAGCCGTCAGAGCAAACTAGAATAGAGTCCCCTGTTTTCAGCGGAAGCCCTTTTTTCCCTCTTGCCTGTGCCAGAATGTACTCTCTCTCTGTTGTGGTTTGCCCCACATGAAAGCCGATATCAACCGGTACTGTTTCGTCAATGCCGAGGGCGTGCATTAATACATCTGCCCGTGGGCTTTCAGCGGCCGCTTCGGGGCTCATTTTGTCCTGAATTGGAATAATGTACTGAAAAGTGTGGTCGAGCGTGAGCTGAGTAATTTTGTCTTTGCGCACCAAGTAAACTCGGCTGTCTCCTACGTTGGCGATGAACAGGGTCTCATTGTTGTGAACAACGGCTAAAGACAGTGTTGTGCTGGTTCCTTTGTCAGACTTGGTGCTCCAATAAACTTCATGATTGGCACTGTGAATCGCTTTGCTCAGCAAGGCTGGAACAGACTGCTCATTTCCTGTTTCTAAGTAGACCAGAATGGCGTCAACGGCCAACTGGGCCGCCCGCTCCCCTCTATTTTCTCCGCCTACACCATCAGCGACGAGCGCGTAAGCTAAGGTATCACCATTGCTCCGCTTAATGGTGCCTGCTCGTACGCGATCTTCGTATAACTCTCTTGTTCCGGTATCAAAATGATAGCCGGTTATTATTTTGCTCATGATGTTTGTTAGAAAGTTGAGACTACAAACACAGACTTCTTGGTTTGCGCTTGAATCTCTATTCTATTTTGACTGATCAGCATCGCCTAAAAAAGGTTACTGATTACTTATTTCGGTATTACTCTATTGTTTAGTCTTGGCGGCCGAATGGAGAATATTTTTTCTTCAACAGCAGTAATAATCTGAGACACTTTCGGCCGCTTTTGAGGCTCTGTGCTCAGCATGACTTGCAGCAGCTTCTCAACTGACTCGTGTACATCCTGCCGATAGCGGCGAACTTTTTTATTTCGCATCGGGATCAGGGTTTGATCTATAAACCCCATCCCTTTCATGGGTCTAAGCGGCCGACCAGAGAGGAGCTCAAACAAAATAGTGCCCAATGACCAGACATCAATTTTTTCAGGATAAATATTTTCCGCGTCCTTTACCCCCTGCTGTTTTTTTACTGCTCTCATGACTTCAGGCGGTGAATACCCTGGTGAAGCGGTGAGCTGTTTCATGTTGTTAAACTTACACGCGCTGCCAAAGTCAATTAAAATCGGCTGGGGGAGCACATCAATCGATGGCAGATGGCGGAATAGAATATTGTCCGGCTTCAAATCACCGTGTGCTAGTTTTTGGCTGTGCATGTATTCGACGACAACACAGATTTGATAGAACATTTCCATCGACCAATCTATGGAGTAAACGCTGCGTTCTGTACTTATTTTGTCTGCGTTCAGTTTTAGTTTTTCAGGGAAGGATTTGATGTGAGTTGCCAAGGTGTAATCACCCAAATATTCCATCGCGTAATACCAAGGGGTGTCTGGTATCTGAAATGCTTTTGCTACATAAGTGGCTTTTGTACTAATGCGCATAGGCAGTATACGCACAATGCCCGGATGCCTCAGCGATCGGAGAAGAGCCGCCTCTTCACGCAGCAGGTCTTGAAACATGACGCTTTCACGCTGGCCAGTTAACTGCATTTTTAAGGTGACATATCGGGTCGGCCGTTCAGTCTCATAGGCTAAATAAATTGTAGACATACCACCAATCTCAGAAAGACATCTTTCGATGGTATAGTTTTCAATTACTCGACCTGCTTCAAGACTCATAGGCTACTCTAAATCGTCCATCCAACTATCATCTTGCTGCTGTTCGTTGTCGTCTTCTTCTGCCAATAGCGATTCTTCAGACTCCGTTTCAACGTCTTTAGCGTCTTCAACATCATCTTCCCCATCAGCTTCTTCCTTAGAGTCACTCGAACCATCAGCTTCTTCACTAGAAGACGATAATTCTTCCTCAGCAGCATCGTTATCAACCTGTTCAGCCTTTTGATCCGCTTCTTCGTCACCTACCTCAATCGGTTCCAACTCATCCACCTCATCTCCCTCTTGGACCACATTCAAATTGGCCAAAGACGTTTTCTCTTTCTTGGCTTCTTCAACCGCCGAATTTTCCACATCTTCCGGATCAACAATTTCAAAGCGCAGCTTAGCTCCCCGGCGAAACAGATCGCCCAAAATAAGTTCATCCTGATCATTTAGTGGGGTTGGGATGTCGTTTTGCAGAGGGGTATTGTTCAGTTTTGTGCCGTTGCTGCTCCCGTCTGTAATTTTGAACTGATCGTTGTCATACTGAATGACACAGTGCAGACTGCTGATACTCGAGTGCTCATCGCTATCATACAGTAAAATATCACACTGGCGCGGATCACGCCCAATATTGATGTTGTACGCCACAATATCAACGGATTGATCTACAAGATCAGCCGGACCCTGTAAAACCACAAGCCGCGCAATCGGTTTGTCACCACGCACCGGGCCTGTGATGATGGTTCGGGTCAAATTAAGCAATCCGCCTGTTTCAAAAGCGCGTCGAGCAACACCTGCTTCAAGACCGTTTAAGCGTCTAACAAAAAAGGCCCCGAAGCCTAAAAGCGAAAGGAACATGAAGCCGGTAAGCACCCAAGGAAGCCAGCGCGTAACTGGGTCAACCTCTGGGGTTTCAACGACGACAAATGGCGTTGGCATAGGGGTGGCTGTGGGAGCAATGGTGGCCGTAGGCGCTGGCGTTTCGGTGGGGGCCAGCATCTCAACTTCGATCTCAACTTGGCTAGATAAACTCTTGAATGAGAGTCCGGCCTTGTCGGTAAGCTCCACTTGGACAAGCAGCGTTTCCGGCCGGTTTTTGTCGCTGACGTCAAGCTGGAAAATAATGTTTTCGGGATCAGGAGCATCGAGCGTATCTGCCACCTCTCCATTGATGAGAAGCTCAACCAGCTCAATCTCATCTGTGGTGAGTGGATAGGGCCAGCTTTCAACACGAGCTAGGACGGGAACGCTATCAGGCGAATAGAATACCTCTCCGTCAGCGTTTGTGCTTTCGATGCTGCGCACAACGGTCCGGCTGGTCTCAACCAAAATATTAGCTGGAGGAGGGTTAATCCGAATAGAACCAATCGCCTCGGCCGCGCCTACCGGTACACCGGCTGGGACGATAGCAATCTCTCGTTCACCTGGTTCGATCACTTGACTGTTAAACCGCAGAGTATAAGTTTGGGACTGCGGCTCCAAATCTTCATAAATTTCAGTCAATCGTTCAGAGACCATGTCATCAGCCGCTAAATTTATGTAAAGGCCACCAGTGTTTTCTGCCATGAGCTGCAGAGGATCAGGAAACCCACCAAGTGGATTGGCATGTACAACATAGATGCGGGTCCCCTGTGCGCGGGCTTGATCGCTAACGGCGCGGGCTAGTCTGGCCTGCTGGGTTTCAGGGGGCCAGTTGACGTTGTGCACAAAATAGATGAGGGCTGTTGGCGTACCGTGTTCTTCACCAACGGCCGAATTGAGCTGAGTCAGCACATCTTCTAACCCAACAAACCCTTCAGTCGGGTTCTGCCCGGGTAAAAAGCTGATGTTGCGCAGTGCAAGTGGAAGCTCGATGTTTTGGCTGTCGGCCGAAATGAGCGTCAGCGTTTGATCTTCATCTGAATTGATTCGTTCCGTGAGCAAAACCCGATCCACACCACTTTCAATGTATCCCTCAGTCACAAGCTCACCCAAAGCAAGCCGGATGGTGCTGTCCCCGTAGTCTCGCTCATAGGTTGTATTGACCCCTGAATCAACAAGGACTGCCACAATTTGTGGTGAATTCTGAGCGACGAGTAGCTCAAACTCTTCTATGCGGACCCCGTTTTCATAGACTTCAATGCTATTTGGATTAATCTCATCTGGGACCCGCCCCTGACCGTCTGTCATGCGTAGATTAGCCCGTATTTCAGGAAATCCTGACTCAAGCCCAATAAGCGATATGTCTAAATCTTCCTGAGAGCGAGCTGGTGAAGCAAAGCTAACGCCAGTAACAAGAGATCCCATGATCAGGATGGCGATGAGTAGGCGGCGTTTTATCGATGAGTCTGTCATAATTTCCCTAGTCCTCTGGATGAATTATAGCGGCTTTGGGTGCTGTTGGGAATTTGCAGCAGGATTCACTGAATATATCGGTCTAAAATTTACATTCACCTTAAGTTGCGCCGGTTTTTCAGATCCCGATCCTTAGAGCGACTTTTCGAGGTTAATCCACGCAGGCTTTTGCTGAAATCCTAGCTGCTGATTGAGGATAAACATGGGATTATTTTCTTCGTTGTTGGTCAAGATCGTCTGAATGCCAAAATTACGCGCAAACTTGATCGATTCAATTTTTAGGGCTCTGGCAATTCCTCTGCGGCGATGGCTTTGAAGCACCCCGGTTAAGAGGGTTGAAACGGTTTCTACCCGGCCGCCACGTTTGACAAAGCAGGTTAGGCCCACCGCTTCATCATTATCCCAAGCAATAAAGTAACTTTCAGTCAGTGAATTTGGGTGAAAAATCTCTTCAGTCAGAAATTTTTCTAGCGGACTTTGCATACGCGGCTCGTGAGACGGTACGTCTAGCATAAGCTGCCAATCTAGGTCATGGACAAGCGCTTGCCATTTGGCATCATGCTGCCAACCGGCTGGCAGTTGCCTGACTTCAATACCCAGCCGCTCCGTCTCTTCAATCTTGGAGGTGAAAGGAGTGGGGTCGAATGAGGCAACGGTTAAAGCTGAGATAGGGTAGCGCATAACCGTTTCAAAGCCATTTTCTTCCAAATATGAAACTTTGGGCTGATCATTTTCTTGAACTTTACACACAAGTTTTTCGGCTGATAGTTTTCTAGAAGCCCCAGCCATCGCGGCCATCAGGCTTGAAGCCGTTCCATCATGCCAAGCTTCGTTTTGCGCAATGATCCCGAACGCTATCTTTTTGCTTCGAGGATTATTTAAGGCAAATTGAACAAACGCTCTTAATTCTCCGGCATCACTTTCAACCAGAAAAAAATGGTAGGATGGATCTCGCCGCCGCACCTTGTCGTTGTGCTTCCAGATTTCAACCGTGGATGGGTTGTCTGGATAGAGCTGATTGCGCAGGCTGATGGCTGACTCGTAATCAGCGTCTGTAAAATTGAATGGGCGAATCATCATATCTTGAACTCACTAAAAGCAAACATATCTCAACTCAGACAGGATAAACAGGGTTCTTGTCGCCAGTGAGCTAAAGCTCATCGGCTATCAACAACGGCCGTCGTTGATAGCCGGAGGATTTATCCTCTTGCTAAATAAGCACCAAGCCGTTTCTTAGAACGGGACTATCGTACCGGCCGAATACAGAACTCTAAACCAAATCTAAATCCCCATCCAATAAAGTGCGTGCAAAAGAGGATCACCCAAAATGCAGGGTTAAGATTGGGCCAGTTTGCAGGGAAAGGAGAAATGGATGGTAAAATATGATTGAAAATAAATATTCTCACCCTATAAACTATCTAGCTCCATTACCTATGAAAACAATTTTAGTTGTCGATGATAAAGCCAACGTACGGCAGTTGCTCCGCGAATATTTAGAAGAGCAGGGATTTCGCGTTTTTTTGGCCAATAACGGCCGTGAAGGACTGTTTGCGGCCAGACATGAAAAACCGGATTTAATATTACTGGACCTCATGATGCCTGAAATGGATGGATTCCAGTTTATGTCCGCCTATCGACGTGAATCATCTACTCCGATTATCGTACTGACGGCCAAAGAAGAAGAGACCGATACTGTGCTGGGCCTTGAATTGGGTGCTGACGATTATGTAGTTAAACCTTTCCGGATGAAAGAGCTGCATGCCCGTATTCGAGCGCTCCTGCGGCGGGTAGAAAATTTGGCTGAGCCATCTAGCCCGGTCATTCGCTCAGGTGAACTGCAGCTAGACCCAGATAGAAGAGAGGTAACTGTCAGTAATGACCCCATTGGTCTAACCCCCACAGAATTTAATTTGCTGCATATTTTTATGCGGTCGCCTGAACGGGTGTTTAACCGTGAAAAGTTACTGGACCTCCTAGCTGAAGATGGGTATACGGGAGAGGAAAAAACGATCAATGTACACATTCGCAATTTACGAGCGAAAATAGAGCCAGATCCGGCCGAACCAATCTATATTGAAACCGTGTTTGGGGTTGGCTACCGGATGGCGCGGCACTAAATCTCATGTCAATTGTTAAACGATCAATTCGCCTAAAGCTGATCCTTTCCTACGCCATTATTGCACTCCTGATCACAATTGCGCTAACGCTTTTTACCCGATGGAATCTGACTGGAGAGGTGCGTGATTTGCTGCGCTTGCAGGCTCAGCTCAATCTTGAAGCTCTGGTGGTTGATTACTACGAAGCAAATGGCTCTTTGGATGGCTTTGGCCGTCACTTTGGTGAGCGCGAACGGCGCGATCGGGATCGTAATGATGAAAATGGAGGTGGCCCGGGTGGTGCTCCTAGAGAACGGCCGGAAGCTTCAATTGATCTCCCTGAACCACCGCCACCCGCATCGAATCAGCGCATCTTGGGGCTGGCCGGTGCAGATGGAGCCGTGATCATGCCCATGTCCCAGTCATTTGATCGGGGAGAGGTGATTGATGTCACGACAGAGCCGCTTCCTGAAGAACTACAAGCGGTTGAGTATGGCGGAGAGGTGATAGCTTACTTGCTTGTCAGTCAAAATCGAGGTGTGATTTCACCACCCGAAGCAGCTTATCTGCGCAGGGCCAATATTGCTTTTGGGGTTGGTTCGGCCGCTGCCATTTTGATTGCGGTCGTTCTTGGCTACCTCATGTCACGTAATATCGTAAACCCGCTGTCTCGTTTGACTGAAGCCAGTCATAAATTGGCCTCTGGTGAATACAGCCAAGCGGTAGCAATTGAAACGGAAGATGAAGTGGGTCAACTTGCCGAGGCCTTTAATCAGATGAGCGCTGACCTTTCAGAAGCAACCCGCTTGCGCAAGCAAATGACGGCCGATATCGCTCACGATTTGCGCTCGCCGCTGGCTGTGATCTCAGGCTACATCGAATCGATGCGAGATGAAGTCCTAAAGCCGACCACCGCCCGGTTTGACACCATCTTTTCAGAGATTGAACATCTTCAGCACCTCATCGAAGACCTGCGCACCCTGTCTAGAGCTGATGCGGGGGAGCTGCCGCTAAACTTGCAGCGATTGGACCCACAAGAACTGATCGACCGCACGATGGCGTCTTTTAGACTGCAGGCACAAAAGAAGAACATTCAGCTTGAAGCGGACGTAGACGATGTGCTGCCCGTTATTCAAGGAGATGAAGAGCGGCTAGCTCAGGTCCTAGGGAATTTAGTTAACAATGCGATTCGACACACTCCGGAAGATGGCTCGATTAAGCTCAATAGCCGCAAAGAAGAAAATGGTATAGTGCTGACGGTTGAGGACAGTGGTGAAGGTATTCCGGCCGATGCGCTGCCGCACGTCTTTGATCGCTTTTACCGGGTAGATGAGGCTCGCCAGCAAAACAGCGGTGAGTCTGGGCTAGGACTTGCCATTGCAAAATCACTTATTGAGGCACACGGCGGCACGATTGATGTGTTCTCACGCGTCGGTTTTGGCACCCGTTTTGATATTTTCTTGCCAGCTTTGGCTGCTTGAGTAAGGGCGTTCCCCGTGGGCGCCCACAAGGGACGCCCCTTCAGTAATTCAATTCGTCTTTCCGAATAATACGCGAAAGCTTGGTGACTTTACTGGCCCAACATCGATTTGGCGGCCG
>JBCCSO010000141.1:0-9316 GCA_039199965.1 Chloroflexota bacterium
AATTATGGAACGGCCGACCCATCGGTTGGGGATCAACGTAAATGGCGCGGACTTCTCCAGATTCCCAATTGCAGCGTTTTTGCATGGAGCGCAGTAGGTGTTCATTGTGCAGATGGCCATCGCCAAAGTTCCAGCCTAGTACAACACCCGCCACCAACTCACCATCGCGCCACACATACTCATCAATGTTGTCGCCTACGGCAATTTTGAGTGGTTCGTGGCAGACACGGCCGTGCAGGTGCATGAGCCGGAAGGAGATCACGCGGCTGAGCAACGCATCGGCCGTTTTTTCATCATACAAAAGTGAAAGTTGCTGGGGCAAAAGCGGGGCGGTCTTGGTGATATGCTCATCTATTTTTTGCTCAGCATCTCCTTTAAATAGGTATATGCTGTATGCCCAGTTTCCGGCGTAAAAACGCATACCACACAAAAACGAGATCCATGCAGGCCATAAGTTACCCGCCAGTGGCACGACAAAAAGCGCGAGAATTAGCATTCCGGCCAAAAGCGGGGATTGGATGGCGAATGGAGACACATCTGCGTGGAATCCAAAGAGGACAAATCCGCCGTAGACCATCATGAAGTTCCATTCGATGGGTACCCCCATGGGGACATTGAAGGTAATAAAGCTGTGGAAACCGGTCATGATGAATAGCCCTATCACGACCGCCGGGTTACCCAGCCCAAATAGGTCTCCTCCAATCAAAAGAGGCCCGAACATCAGAATTGTTGGAAACAAATATTCTGTGATGGTGCCAAAATGGGCGGCACGGGCCGCAAATTTGCTAGCGCGTAAATCGTTTGGATAATCACGAAATAGTGCTTTGCGCAACCATGGCATACGCAAGAAGGCGCTGTTGCTGACCATGACGCTGATCACTGATGGGAAGTGATGGTTGAGTTTTGAGCTGGCGGCCCAGAACCAGACCCCGAACCAAACCCATTTGGAACCCGCTATAGCATCTGGGCCAAAGGCGAAAACAACGAGCCCAATCAGGTAGTGCTCCGGCCGTGAGGTAAGGTAAAGGGTGCGATCGGTGAGCCCCATCACCAGAAGTAAAATAGCGCAGGGCCAAATGTGGGATGGATTGACGGCCGGCGCCACCAGCAATCTAACCAGCAGAACAAGGTAGGCGGCATACATCAGTACATCGACCCAGCGGCGGGTATCACCACCGAAGAAGGGAATGTTTGGATTAAATGGGACTTTAATCGTTCCCGGCCGCAGGAAATATAGAAATCCGCCAACAGGTGGGTTATATCTTGCAGTTAACGGGCCACTGCCTGAAGCCATCCCTAAGCCCTCAAACAGCATACTCCACGCGATCGCTTTCAGCATTGCTTCTGGCTTAAACCACCAGCTCCCGATATTTCCCCAGTCGCCTAAATCAGTTGAGAATGAGGTGAACCATGTCCACATCCAAATGTAAAAAACAATCTTTAGGATGTAAAACACATAAACTGAAACAGGTGCTCCATAGCCTTGTAGCGCCCATGCTTGGCACAGCATCCGTGCCCGACCGGTGAACGATTGTTGATGATACTCGTCCAGATCAAAAGGAAACTCCTGTGGGGAAAGTAGTTGAAGCATGCTTTTTCTCCTTGTTCTTTTCCTATTACTTCATTCAAGGTATTTTGAGATTGTATTATTTTTTAGAATGGGAACAAGCTTAGCAAGGTATGCCCAATCTTTCTGATCCATCGAGCAGTTTATCTGTTTGGTGCAAGGTTGCTATAATCATTCCGATTGGATGGGTTGCTTCGATTTTTTTAGGATGATGCATAAAAGCAGTAATCTAACTGCCGTTTAAACTTTAAACGTAGGTAGCTTAAAAATTATGTTTAAACTCGCTAATTCACACCGCTCGATTAGAGCGTACAAAGATCAAGACATTGATAATGAACTGCTCACCAAGATTTTGCACACTGGTTTGAGGACCTCAAGCTCTGGTAACATGCAGACGTGGTCGGTCATTGTAACCAAAGATCCTGATAACAAACAGAAATTGTATGAGGCCCATCTTGAGCAGCCGATGGTGGAACAGGCTCCGGCCGTTTTGACTTTTTGCTCAGACCTGTTTCGTATGCGCGAATGGATTCGGATAAATGACTCTAAACAGAGCTTTGATGACTTTTTAGGCTTTATGGTTGGAGCTGTGGACGCAGCAATCGCGGCACAAACTATCTGTTTGGCGGCTGAGTCTGTTGGGTTAGGGATCTGCTACATGGGAACCACACTCATGTCGGCTGACAAGATTATAGACATTTTGCAGTTGCCCAAATGGGTTTTTCCCGTGACTAGTATTGTTATTGGTTACCCTGCCGAAGACCCGGCCGTGCGTGATCGCTTGCCGCTCGATCTGGTTGTGCATCGTGAGACCTATCGCCAGATGTCTGATCAAGAGATCGTCGATACCCATGCTGAACGCGAAAAGAATGCTTGGGCGCGTTACAACGCCATGGAATCGATTCGTGCTAGATTGGCTGAAGCTGGTATCACAAAGGTAACTGATTACTACACCTCAGAATTTAAATATTCAAAGGAAATGCACCACAAAGTGAGCAAAATGCTTCTCGAAACCCTTCAAGAACAGGGGCTTTGGCTCTAATTCTTGTATTGGAACAGGACAAAAGTAAATGGGGGGATAGTTTGCAAGGTTGAAGGACTGCTAATATTTAGCTACATTTAAAAGGTAAATTGAACAGTAATATCCCCAGAAAAAGAGAAAACCAGATGAATTTTGAAGATTTTGTCTCTCAAACCAAAGATGAATACGAACGCATTCAAGAAAATATTGAAGAGATTGATGTGCTAGTTAAACAAAGTTCGGCCGAAGTAGATCGACTTTCTCAGTCTAACAACCAGTTGATCACCTTTGTACGCCAGCTTGACATTGAAACTGCACCCCGTGAGGATATTAAGGATGGATACGATCGTTTGCTCAATACGCAGCAGCGTTTGTTTACCATGCGCGGCCAGCTTGAAAAGTTACAGGCTGATCAGCGCAGCATGCAAAAGATGTCTGAAAATCTAGAAAATGTCCTTCGGTTTTCAACTGGTGGCGAATTCGCAGGAGCATCATCAGCTGGTGCTGGACCTGATACACAATATAGTGAAGTGATTAGGGTCATCGAGACAGAAGAAACCGCACGCCAGACCCTCGTTCGCAAAATGCATGATGGCCCTGCTTCTTCGTTAAGCAACTTTATTCTTCAAGCTGAAATTTGTGAGAAGCTGTTTGACAGCGATCCAGATCGTGCCCGGACGGAGTTAAATACGCTCAAAACGGCGGCTGCTTCGACCTTTGGCAAAGTTAAAGACTTTATTTTTGACTTACGGCCGATGATGCTAGATGACTTGGGTGTGGTTCCTACACTGAGATCTTGGACCAATTCGATTGAAGGCAAAAGTGGAACAGATATCTCGCTAACGGTAACAGGCATTGAGCAGCGCTTGGAAAGCCACGTAGAAGTTACTATCTTTCGATCTGTCCAAGAGCTGGTGAACAACGCTATGACACATGGACAGGCAACTCAAATCAAAGTATTCCTTGATTTGACACCTGCCATGATCAAATGCGTTGTAGAGGACAATGGCAGCGGATTCGCCGTAGATGAATCGCTGTTTTCAAAAGCAAGCAGCTTTGCCGGTTTGAAAACCATGCGGGAGAGGGTGGCAATGCTGGATGGCACCTTGGAGATTGAGAGTGCTGTTGGTGATGGCACAAAAGTTGAGTTTTCGATCCCAATTCAAGGCGCTTTTGGCTAGAGCTTTAAGCTTCTAATTGATTTGGTATTAAGGTCATTCTTGCTGAATAATTAATAGTACGTGAATCCGAGTTACTCCTTTCCTATTCAAAATATTATAAAGTGTGTTATTATTCTAATCAGATTACTTATTCAAACGGCTTCGGCCAAACATTTATTTTTAAGGAGTTAATAAAATGCTTTATTTACCACGTGAAGACGGACAGGGTCTCGTTGAGTACGCTTTGATTCTTGTATTGGTTTCAATTACCGTTATCGTTTTGCTCACTTTGTTGGGTGACGAAATTGGTGGTGTATTCCAGTCAGTGACAAATACGCTTGACGGTCGTACCTCAGGCGGATAAGTCCGCGAAAATTTGAAAAGAAAGCCTCAATCGAAAGATTGGGGCTTTTTTTTTTCCTACTATGCAGTATTTGATGGAGCCACTTTTTCAACCAGTCTTTTGTGAAAAATACTTCTTATAGTGTTGCCAAAACATATTGACAATAGCCTTGACCAAGGTATGATGGCAATTGTTGTTGATCTGGCATAAAATTATGTCAATTCAAGGGTGTCATCGTAAACGATTATTGATCCTAGATAGCAATATAATTGTATTTGTAGCTGCATTAGCAAATACTCCAGTTGTACTTTCAGAAAAACCTACGCAAATCAAAATAAGCTATGTCCGAAAAAATTCGTGTATTAATTGTTGATGACCTTCCAGAGACACGCGAAAATGTGCGTAAACTACTTCAATTTGAACTTGATATGGAAGTGGTTGGTCAGGCTGGAAATGGTTCACAGGCAATAGAGGCGGCCCGGCAGTTTAGTCCGGACGTGATCTTGATGGACATAAACATGCCGGGGGTAGATGGCATCAGCGCAAGCCAGTCAGTGCTCAAAGTTGTACCTACCGCCCAAATTATCATTATGTCTGTGCAATCAGAGGCGGACTATATTCGCAAGGCGATGCTTGCCGGAGCCCGTGACTTCCTAATGAAGCCATTCTCTGGTGATGAACTGACTTCTGCCATTCGTCGCGTTTACGATAGTCGGCCGGTTGTAGTTCCGGTCGCGGCACCGGCTGTTGTTGAATCCTCAAACGTTGGGGCAGATGGAGATGGGGGCTTGTCTGGAGGTCAGATCGTTTCTTTCTTCAGTCCAAAAGGTGGCAGCGGTTGTACAACGCTTGCTACTAATGTCGCTATCGGACTTGCCCAAAGAGGGCACAAAGTTGTTTTGGTTGATGGCAGCTTCCAATTTGGAGATATTGCTGTTCTGCTTGGTTTGCGGCCGCAGCGTACGATAGTCGATCTGGCCGATAGCATAGACGATATTGATGCGGAGATGATCAACAGCGTTTTAAGTCGCCATGAAACAGGATTAGAGGTTTTGCTGGCACCTCCTCGGCCAGAAATGGCAGAAATGGTTACCGTGGATGTGTATGAAGCGATCCTAAAACAGTTATCGCAAATGTTTGATTTTGTGGTGGTTGATACCCCAAGTGCATTGGCTGATCCTTGCTTATTGGCGCTCGAGATGTCAAATAAAATTGTTCTTGTCTCGCAACAGAGCCTTGCAACCCTTGCCAACATCCGTAGATTCTTTGAGTTAATGAAACAAATTGGGTTTGACTTCCAGAAAATCTTGATTGTCGTCAATCGAGCTCACGATCGATTTGGAATTTCAGTGTCTGACATTGGAGACGCCATGAAGCGTCCGGTATTGGCATCTGTGGCCCTTGATGAATTTGCGGTTGCCCAAGCTGCAGATCAAGGTGTTCCGTTACTGGCAGGTAATTCTAGAAACTCCGCTGTTATTAGCTCACTTCAAGAACTCACAAGGCAGCTTGAACAAATATTGCTTAAGAAAGGTGCTGTAGTTGAAAGTGATGATGTAGCGGGACAACAGCAGAAAGGATTTTTGGGACGGATTTTTAATCGATAGCAGCCTGAAAGAAAAAGTTAACAGTTGGGCTCAGTAAAATTTACTGAGCATTGAGGCAGAATTTAGAGCATGTCTTTACTAGATAGAATCAATAGAAAGCAATCGAAAGAACCATCGGAAAAAAAGGCTAAAAAACAGCGCAAGGCCCCAGCTACTGAAGAGGGTAAAGCCTCACAATCTAGGCTGCAAGACTTACGTGTCAAACGCTCTTCTCCATCATCGTCCAGCCGTGATGCTTACGTTGATCTTAAAACCAACATACAGAACCGTCTGATCGCAGAACTTGACCCGAGCATTGATGTGACTCAAACAGCTCAAGTCCGCTCAACTATCCAAGAACTGTACGAATCTCTCTTGGTTGAAGAGGGCATTGTCTTAACGCGCGCAGAGAAGAAGCGGCTGTTTGATCAAATTGTGGCAGAAATCTTAGGTTACGGTCCAATTGAACAGTTTTTAATTAGTGAAGATGTGGGCGAAATTATGGTAAACGGCCCGACTCATATTTTTGTGGAGCAGGGTGGTAAATTGGCCCGTCGCACTGACATTAGCTTTGAAGACAACGATCACGTTTTGCGAATCATTGACCGAATCGTAGCCCCTCTTGGACGCCGCATTGACGAAAGCTCACCTATGGTTGACGCTCGTCTTCCAGATGGTTCCCGTGTGAATGCGGTTATTCCACCAATTGCCTTAAACGGTCCTACGCTTACTATCCGCGTATTTTCTAAGAAGCCTCTCACAATGGATAACCTGATTGAGTGGGGAACGGTAACACCAGAAGCGGCCGAATTTTTGAAGGCGATTGTTCAAGCGAAATCAAACGTTGTTGTAGCTGGTGGTACGGGTTCTGGCAAAACGACGCTTCTAAACATTCTTTCCAGCTTTATCCCTGAGGGGGAGCGCATCATCACCATTGAGAATGCTGCTGAGCTCCAACTACATCAGGAGCATGTGATTACGCTTGAGTCACGGCCGCCAAACGTGGAAGGCCGCGGTGAGGTGTCAATTCGAGATTTAGTGATCAACTCGCTTCGTATGCGCCCTGATCGAATTGTGGTAGGGGAATGTCGCGGTGGAGAGTCTCTGGACATGCTCCAAGCGATGAACACCGGCCATGAAGGAAGTATGACTACGGCTCATGCTAACACACCACGTGACACCCTTTCCCGTTTGGAAACGATGTGTCTAATGGCCGGCATGGATTTACCTGTTCGAGCCATTCGTGAGCAGGTATCTTCGGCTGTTGATTTCATTGTTCAGCAGGCACGTATGCGTGATGGAACCCGAAAAATTATTTCAATTAGCGAAATTCAGGGTATGGAAGGTGATGTGATCACCATGTCTGAGATTTTCCGCTTTGAACAAACAGGTCTTGAAAACGGCCGGGTAATCGGCCGCTTGCGCCCGACCGGGCTTAGACCAAAATGTATGAACCAAATTGCAGAGGCTGGCATTATGCTACCCCCGTCAATTTTTGGTATTGGCTCAAAAGGAAGAAGGTAGGAGCAAGTCGTGAATTTAGTCATCTTAGTTGGTGGTGGGGTACTCTTTCTAGTTTTGTTAGGTGTTGGCGTTGCCCTTCTGGCAGGTGACCGATCAGTCAATGTCGATCAGCGATTAGACCAAATTGGAGCAGGCGCAGAATGGGAACCTGAATTTATAGATCCCAACGCACAACCAGAGGAGAAAGGACCTGAATTTGCAGATCGCCTCGACGAAGCTTTTGAAAGCCGTGGCTTTAGCTTTGTTGAACGGATTCAAACCCGAATTGCGCGCGGTGACTTAAAACTGCGGGTTAGTGAATATCTGATGCTGATCGTACTTATGTCGATCTTTGTCGGAGCTGTAATGTGGTATTTGTTCGATAGTAGCCTAACGCTAGGGTTTGTTGGGTTGGTGGTTGGAGGGTTAATTCCCGGTATATACTCGCGGTATGCAGCCAAAAATCGTATTAATACCTTCAACCAGCAGCTAAGCGATACGCTCAACCTATGGGTGAACGCCTTACGTTCTGGCTTTAGCGTCCTTCAGGCGATGGAAGCGATTGCGAACGAGATGCCCCCACCTGTATCACAAGAATTTGAACGGGTTATCCAAGAAGTGCGTTTGGGTAAAGATACTGAGGAAGCTCTAGACAATGTTCTGCGTCGTATTCCAAGCGAGGACTTTGACTTGGTTGTGACGGCTGTAAAAGTACAGCGCGAGGTGGGTGGTAACCTGTCTGAAATTCTTGACACGATCAGTTTCACTATTCGTGAGCGTGTGCGTATCAAAGGCGAGATTCAGACGCTTACCGCCCAAGGCCGTATTTCAGGCTGGATCATTACGCTCTTACCGATCGCTTTAGGGCTTTTCTTGAACTACTCAAATCCGGAATATATCGGTGAGTTGTTTGCCCAAGATCCGGCAACATTAATTGCAGGGATTGTGCCTTGTGGCTGGATCATGGTGGGCGTCGCTTCCGCAATGATTGCGGGTGGCGGGTTTGCCATTCAGAAGATTATCGATATTGAGGTTTAACGATTATGAATCTGACGTTATTACTTATTGTTGCTGGTGTGGTGATCGTCTTGTTAGGCTTTGTTGGTGTTTCACTGTTACAAAATGATGATGGCGATGCCTTGAGCCGCCGTATTAGTGAGTACGCTGCTCGTGAGGAAGTAGCTACGATTGAGGAAATTGAGCTCTCATTGGGTGCGCGTGAACGTCTTATTGTTCCTATGCTTAGGAGATTTGGTTCGCTTATCTCTAGATTTGCGCCCCAACAGCTACTTGAAAGGATTACGAAGCAATTAGAACAAGCCGCTTGGACAATTTCGGCCGCTGAATTTATGGGGATGGCACTATTTAGCGTGGTGCTGATAGGTTTTGCTGGATGGTATCTGGCTCCTGAGGGTCAGCTACTTCTGTTCACACTTGGTGGGCTGGGACTTGGTGCTGTTCTTCCCCGCATGATGCTGGGATCGGCCGTTTCTCGTCGTAAGGAAGCGATCGTCAAAAAATTGCCAGATGCTCTTGATCTCATGACGATTTGTGTCGAGGCCGGGCTGACCTTTGACGGGGCAATGACAAAAGTCGACGAGAAGTGGGAAGATCCGCTCTCAAACGAATTTGGTCGGGTAGTCAGTGAACTTCAGCTTGGCAAAACCCGCCGCCAGTCTTTGAAAGATATGTCTGACCGATTGGATGTACCGGATGTTCAAACATTCGTGGCTTCGATTTTGCAGGCTGACCAATTAGGAGTAAGCGTTGGTAAGGTTTTGCGCATCCAATCAGACCAAATGCGTGTCAGACGTCGTCAGCGTGCTGAAGAAAAAGCACAGCAGGCGCCGATCAAAATGCTGTTTCCGATGGTATTTTTGATTTTCCCCGCTTTGTTCGTAGTGCTGCTTGGCCCTGCGGGCATCCGCGTTTGGCGTCTCTTCTTCTAGATGATTGAGTAAACTCTGTTTCGGGGAGCCTACATTGAAATTCCTGCATCTCCCATCACCAAATTTTATTGATACGCCCTCAGATGATTCATAATGTAATTTTGCCGTGTAGCCCACAGCGCGGCCGGTAGATTGGCTTTTTTGAGCGTTTCATTTGTCCACATGTTGCAGGTATAGAAGATGTGAT
>JBCCSO010000142.1:0-9306 GCA_039199965.1 Chloroflexota bacterium
CCCATCGAAAAACAGTTCGCCATTTACGTTTAAAATGGGTGTTTGCCACGATCAATTAGGATCAGTTCCCAAAGCAATGTTTGACCCACCTGCGTCGGCCGTCTGACTACCGAAGTGTCGACCCCACAAGTTGTATACGTGCATAGTGACGACATCAACCGGCATTTTAGACCCGTAAATTCTTTGATACTCAGCGGCCACTAAGTCTAAATATTGCTCACGATCTGGAGCAAAATTCACGAGTCCCCCCAGTGCAATCTGAGCCGTAGGATCTTGTGACTTAATATAAGCGTACGCATCATGATATGCCCTTGCATAAGTTTCAGGAAGCAAACTGTCTTGAACACTAACACGATCAGCTTCGTTACCAACTACCCAAACTAGTCCGGGGTTTGCACGAATTCGAGGTCCCAAACCGGTTGTATACGGAGCAGGAGCTTCCGAAGGTTCACTGAAAAATGGCCAAAGTTGGCTAGATTCGTAAGTGATCAAATCACCACGATTACCAGCCAGCCAATATTCATCCACAATCCGATTCCCATTTGCATCCAACTTTGGTTTGAATCGCACTGTGGGCATTGACTCTATAAACCCCTCAGTTTCAGAATACGAACGCACTATTGGGACAAATTCAACATTGAAGCCTAAGTCCATACCACCAGCACTGGTTGACGCATAAGCCAAGTCGAAGTCCGGTGACACACCAGATGCTCCGTTGCGGCATATGGGCCCAGGTGGGGCAATGTAAGCTTCAGCTTCTTCTGCGCTGGTTGCGCCTTGAGCTAAAACCCACATCCCACCAAATAAAATTAGACTTATAATTATGGGCGCAGACAATAGTTTTAAATTTTTCATGATAAAGTTTAGTACTAGATAAATTCCCTAGCTGTTTGTTTTGAAAGCAGGTGGACTGCTGGCGCATTCTACAAAAAAAGCGACTGAAACTCCAACTTTTGCAGTAGGCATTTAGTTGAATGTAGAAAACTTGAGCAGATTTTCACCTTAATGATCAATCGGATTAGACCTTTCGATATGTAATTTGCAGGTTTATGATCACTTACAGAGGACCACTTCAGAATAACTCTCAGATTAATTTTAATTGAGCGTAGTCATGGATTTAAAATCGGCCGAAACTTTAGAATTCGACAAAGTATTAAATTTATTGGCAGACTACACGAGCTTCAGTGCTGGGCACCAGTTAGCTCTATCACTGCAGCCTGCCATCGATGAGCAAGAGGCGATCCGCTGGCAAGTAGAAACAGCAGAGGGGGTCAGGCTGCTTGAGTCAGGCAGCGATGTGACCATTGGAGCCTCTAGAGACGTTCGTGAAGCGATAGGCCGGGCCCAACGCCGATATATGCTACTAGCGGAAGACTTCCTCGCTGTGCGGGATACCATTACTGCGGCCCGCACACTGCGGCGCAAAATTGAAAAAGTACGCGAAACTTATCCATCTCTCTACCAGATCGCAATTTTAATTGAAGAATGTCCGGGAATTGTATCAAGCATCAATAAGACCCTTGATGATCGAGGAGAGGTTATTGATTCTGCAAGCTCTCAGTTAAGCAAAATTCGGCGGGATATACGAATCATCCACGGCCGAATACTAGATCGCCTGCGCGGTATGCTAGCAAGCCACGGCACATATCTACAAGAGCCTATCATCAGCCAAAGGGGGGGCCGATATGTTTTGCCCGTGAGGGCCGAATCAAAAGGAAATGTCAGGGGAATTGTTCACGACCAGAGCGGCAGTGGGGCAACTGTTTGGGTCGAACCTATGGGAACCGTTGATCTCAATAACGACCACAGGCAATTGAAAGCTGCAGAGGAAAAAGAAGTCAATCGAATCCTGACTGAATTAACCCTCCATATTGGTGATCAAGGTGAATCGATTGTACGCGTGGTTGAACGCATGGCTGAGTTTGATCTTATCTTTGCAAAGGCCCGCTACGCAAACCGCATCAACGCGATTCAGCCTGAATTTTTGCCGTGGCGAAGTGGCTTAGATGATTTACATCCTGGCTCAACTATTTGGTTTAAAAGTGCGCGGCATCCGCTTTTAGAGCCAGACTCAGTTATACCAACAGATTTAATCGTACCAGAAGACATTTTCATTGTGCTCATTACAGGTCCAAATACGGGCGGGAAAACAGTAAGCTTGAAAACAGCAGGCCTTATGATTTTAATGGCCCAGAGCGGTATTCATGTCCCCTGCACTGAAGCACGCCTGACGTTTTTTGATCACATTTGGGCAGACATTGGTGACGAGCAGTCAATTGAGCAAAGCTTGTCAACATTTTCAGCACACATGACCAATATGATTCGCATTCTGGAAAAAGCAGATGATCGATCTTTTGTTGTGCTGGATGAGTTAGGGTCAGGCACAGATCCGGCCGAAGGCGCTGCATTAGCATCGGCCATTATCGATTACCTACGCGATCATGGGTCAACCGTTTTCACAGCAACCCACTACCCAGAGTTAAAAGCTTATGCTACGACAACCCCGGGTGTAACAAATGCATCACTCCTGTTTGATCTAGAAACACTTTCTCCAACCTACGAAATGACAATTGGCCTCCCCGGCAAGTCAAATGCACTTGCAATTGCAAAGCGCTTGGGTCTGGACAATTCAATTTTAGACGGGGCGATGGCAAGCCTAGGAATAGGTAATAGCGAAACAGAACAGCTATTGGATTCAATTTATGACATGCGAGACCGAATCGCATCTGAAGAAGCCGCAGCAAGGCTGGCTCGTCGCCGCTCAGAGCGCGATCACGAGAAGCTACAGCAGCGTCTAGAAGAGATTGAAGTAGAGCGTCAGCAAATCCTCAAAGAAACCCGATCCACAGTTGAAAATGAGCTGGAAAGCATTAGGAAAGAGATTAACAAGGTTCGAAAACAAGTAGGCCAAGCGGAGTCCAAGAACATGCTCAAAAAGCTTGGGCGGCAGATAACCGACATCGAAAATCGGCCACTGTCTTCCCTAACCCAAACACCACTCATTGATTCAGTCATGCCCAAGCCCAGCAATGGACAGAAACGGCGAAAGTTGCGCCTGGGTGATGAGGTTTTCATCAAGACCATCAAATCGAAAGGTGAAATTATTGCGCTAACCAAAACTGAAGCCGAGATTGCTGTAGGCAGGCTGCACATGCGTGTAGGAATAGATGAACTTGAATTTCGCGGCCGCCCTGTTAAGCAGGAAGATCCAATTTCAGTACCACAGACCTCTTCCCCCGGCATAGAGCTTGACCTGCGCGGCTTGCGCATTGATGAAGGGCTGTCTCGGATGGACAAACATCTTGATCAGGCAATCTTATCACGGGTTCCGTGGGTACGGATCATACATGGTAAGGGGACAGGACGCTTGCGTGAAGCTGTAAGGAAATCTTTGAAGAAGAATCCTCGAATTGTTGCGTGGGAGGAAGGCAAAGATGGTGAAGGGGGAGCAGGAGTCACCATTGCAAGGCTAGAAAAAATTCAGCAGCCAGATTAACAAAAACCTAAAATTCACATCCAGACACCCAAAATTTATTTCTATCTGATGTCGCGTTCAGAAAATTAGAGAAATTATGGAAGAAATATCAAAGAAACAGGCCAAGATTCTGCTAGAGCGCGGATACCGACAGCAGATGAGAGGTAATTTTAGCGAAGCGATTATGCTTTATCGTCAATCAATAGATTTGACGCCCACTGCTGAAGCGCACACCTTCTTAGGATGGACGTACAGCATGCTTGATCGCTATGGAGAAGCAATAGAGCAGTGTAAATTGGCAATCAACATTGATCCTGAATATGGAAATCCATACAACGATATTGGATCATACTTGATCAATCAAGGACGGCCGGAAGAGGCCATTGAGTGGCTGGAGAAAGCAACTCAAGCCACAAGATATGATTCGCCACAGTTTCCCTACATCAACATGGGAAAAGCGTTCGAGCAACAGGGCCGGTATCGCTCGGCTCTGCAGGCATATGACCGAGCATTAATAATCAATCCACTTGATCGCAGCGCACTCAGCATGAAGTACGCGCTAATTGGCAAGATGAACTAAAGTAAACCAGCCTCTCATAACTGACCAAAATTAATTGAAAGACCAACCCATTTTTATGAGTTGGTCTTTTTGCTTGTGAAAATTTGTTAGAAATCTTAACGACCTTAAGAATGTATTTCAACTTACGACTGTAAACTCCGTAGCGTATCAAGATGAAGTTGTTTTGGAGCATTTCACAAAATAGCTATAAATTTGGGTGTTGAATTCTATGCAAACTAATTCTAAGATACTGGACGTCACCAGTAGCTCTTTCAGATCCAAAATCACGGCCCCACCGTATATCTTCAAAATAAACCATAAGAAAGATCAGTATGCATTTCTTCCCAAACAATAGTTATCCTCCAAACTGGTAAATCCTATGAACAGAATTGCATTTTTCATGGAACAGCACGTAGGCTTAAAAACTTACTACAAAAACTTAAGAAAGTACGTTGACCAATTTGATGATGTCGATCCTATCTGGATTGAAGTCACGTACAACTCACTAATTCCCTACTGGAGTTCTGGCCCAAATATTTTGAAGCGCGTGACAGGTCTCGCAAACGGACTACTGGAAGTGCAATATGGGCTTATGCGCCACGCTAATTACGATCTAGCCTTCTATTTCACCCAAAATACAGCGGTCTATGCAGGTAGAAAGCTTTCCCGCACCCCTTATGTGCTATGTTCAGACGTTTCACCAAAGCTCATGGATGATATGGCATTACACTACAACCATGCACAAGATGAAAACAAAATGGTGAATGATTACAAGCACAATACCAACATGAAAATTTATCAAGGTGCGGAATGCTTCATTACGTGGTCAGAATGGATGGCCCAATCTCTATACAACGATTACCAGCTTCCTGAAGAAAATGTTTCTGTTATTCCTATTGGTATTGATCAAACTATTTGGAAAGCTGAAAATAGGTCTATCCATTTAGGTCCGGTCAAAATTTTGTTCGTTGGTGGCGAGTTTTACCGTAAAGGTGGACAGTCCCTTTTAGATGCCTTCCATAAGTTAGACTCTGGCAGTGCGGAGCTTCATATCATTACGCGAACAAAAATTGATCAACAAGAGTCTATTTTTGTCTATAACGATTTAGAGCCCAATTCACCTGAGTTAATTTCAAAGTTCCAAGAGTCTGATGTGTTTGTCTTCCCCACTCTAGCAGATTCATTTGGGATTGTGGCGCTTGAAGCAATGTCAACGGGTCTGCCTGTCATTGCCACAAATATTGGGGCCCTGCCAGAAATAGTAAAAAATGGTGAGCATGGCTACATTATCGAACCGGATGACACTGACCAATTACATGCGGCCCTAGTCAAACTTATTAAAAATCCAGAAATGAGGCAGCAGATGGGGAAAAACGGGGTTGAGCGGGTAAGTAAAATGTTCAATGCAGAACGGAACGCACGCCGAGTCATTGAATTATGCAAGGAAATTATTCAGGGAAAAAAGCCGGCCGGTACCAAGCAGATTGAAACTGCCTAAAGCAGACTCCTACAAACGCTCACTTCCTACTTCTCAAAGCTTGAAAAAATGATTGGAGCAGCTGCAAAGATTCTTCAGCAAGGACGCCCCTGGTCACCTCTATTTTATGATTAAATTGTCGTTCACCCTCTGGCATAGGTTTGAGTATAGAAACAATAGATCCGTCTGCCCCGAATTTAGTGTCAGCTGCTCCGTATACGAGGCGGGGCAACCGCGATTGGATCATGGCTCCAGCACACATAGGGCAAGGTTCAAGAGTACAATAAAGTGTCACATCCAGCAGTCGCCAGTTCTCAAGCACTTGGGCAGCTTCTCTCAGAGCAAACATTTCAGCATGAGCGGTAGGGTCACTCTTTGACTCTTTCCGATTGTGGCCGCGCCCTACGACTTCACCATTGTAGACAGCAACAGCACCCACCGGCACCTCTTCGAGAGCGGCTGCTTTTTGAGCTTCCTCCAAAGCCAGCCGCATGAAATAGACATCAACCTGATGCTGATCCATTCCGCAATTCCCTGAGCTGCTCAAACAGAGCAGTTTCCTCTTCACTTAAATCTTTAGGAATATAAACCTCAACCTTGGCCAGCAGGTCACCACGCAAACCTTCTTTACCCCGCACCGGCATACCTAATCCGCGTAGACGAATAGATTTACCACCTGATGTCCCGGCCGGGATCGTCACAAATACTTGACGATCAATGGTGCGAACGGGCACCTGCCCACCTAGGACTGCCGTATATAAATCAACCGGCACGCTTACCTTTAAATCGTTTCCAGTGCGCTCATATTCTTTGGACGGATTAATGTTGACCTTCAAAATAAGATCCCGGCCGCCAACCGCACGGCGCAATCGAATTTTTTCACCAGACTGAACACCGGCTGGGACGCGGGCCTCAAACGAGCTGCCATCCGGCCGAGTCATGCGGCGGGTTGTACCTTTGAAGGCTTCTTCAAGGGATATTTCAACATCTTGCTGAATACTCTGGGGCTGACGCTGTGCCTGTTGCCCAAATCCTGGCCCCCCCGCTCCACGGCCACCACCGCCAAATAGCGTCTCAAAAAAGCTAGAAAAACCACTGCCGCCGTTTGGTGCACCGCCAAAACCAGCACCGCCCATCCCCATCTGACGCATGATCTCCTCAAGCATCTCAGGATCAATCTGTTGAGCGCCGCCACCACCAAACGGATTACCGTCTCCCATACCACGCTGATACTGCTGCCACTGCGAGCCAAATCGATCGTACATTTGACGTTTTTCACTGTCAGACAGCACCTCGTAAGCCTCACTTACTTCTTTGAAGCGAGCTTCGGCCTCAGGATTATCAGGATTTGTATCCGGGTGATATTGCTTGGCCAGCTTACGGTAGGCGCGTTTGATTTCTCTGTCGTCTGCGCCACGGCTTATACCCAAAATTTGATAGTAGTCTTTGTATTCCATTAAGAACTTATTTTAATACCTTTGTCCGGGTTTTGAAACATATGCCCTCTTAAAAATTTTGATGGCAAATATTCAAAACGGGGTTGATCTGGCAATTTTAACGACTTACCAGACCAACCCCGCAATATGTCTTACATTTACTGTGTAACTTTACGCATTTCCATACTCAAAGTTACATTTCTTGAAACTCACCTTCGATAACGCCTTCATCATCACCAGAGCCTTCTGGGCCGGGTGCGCCACCCTGCTGCTGAGCAGCCGCTGCCATTTGGGCCAGCGATTGGCTGGCTTGGGTCAGTCGATCAGTTAGCTCTTTGATACGATTGATGTCATCGCCAGCTTTTGCTTCATTCAGATCAGTGATAATCGTCTGGATGCTGTTTTTCTCAGCTTCAGGAAGTTTATCACCCAGTTCACCTATGGCTTTCTCCGTCGCATAAACAAGCTGATCAGCCGTATTTCGTGCGTCTGCTAATTCTTTAAATTTGGCATCGGCCGCTTCATTTTGCTTTGCTTCGTTCACCATGCGCTCAACTTCTGAGTCATCTAAGTTGGTTGAAGCAGTGATCTGAACTTTCTGTTCCTTGCCTGTTGCTTTGTCTTTTGCTAGTACATTCAGAATACCGTTGGCATCGATATCAAAGCTCACCTCAACTTGAGGGACACCGCGTGGTGCGGCTGGGATGCCGTCTAAGCGGAAGGTGCCTAGCGTCTTATTGGCACTAGCCATCTGACGCTCACCCTGCAAAATGTGGATATCAACAGCGGTTTGATTATCTTCGGCCGTACTGAACGTTTCCTTTTTGTTGGTTGGAATGGTCGTGTTGCGCGGAATCAAAACGGTCATCACACCCCCTAACGTTTCTAAGCCTAAGCTCAGCGGGGTTACGTCTAGCAGCAAAACGTCTTTGACGTCACCAGACAGTACTCCACCCTGAATGGCCGCACCAACTGATACAACTTCGTCTGGATTAACGCTGCGATTTGGATCTTTTCCGGTTAATTCACGCACCAAGTTCTGGACCATTGGCATGCGAGTAGAGCCACCAACCAAAACCACTTCATCGACCCCGGCCAAATCAGCATCTTTCAGGGCTTTTTGGAAAGGCTGGCGAGTGCGCTCAACCAAATCCTCAGTCATTTGCTCAAATTTGGCGCGTGACAGAGTCAGATTCAAGTGTTTTGGGCCGCCGGCATCGGCCGTAATAAATGGCAAATTGATTTCAGTCTGCATCAAGGTAGACAGTTCAATTTTTGCTTTCTCAGCCGCTTCACGCAGACGTTGTATCGCTTGACGATCCTGAGCAAGATCAATGCCTTGATCTTTCTTAAATTCTGTAATCAGCCATTCAACGATGCGCTCATCCCAATCATCACCACCCAAGTGGGTATCACCATTGGTTGATAGCACTTCAATCACGCCATCACCTACTTCAAGAACGGATACGTCAAAGGTACCGCCCCCCAAGTCAAATACCAAGATGGTGCTGCTGTCTTTCTTGTCTAAGCCATAGGCCAACGCTGCGGCCGTCGGCTCGTTAATGATGCGCATCACTTCAAGACCTGCGATTTTACCGGCGTCTTTAGTCGCCTGACGCTGACTGTCGTTAAAGTATGCAGGGACCGTAATGACCGCTTGCGTGACAGTCTCACCCAAGTATGCCTCTGCATCTCTTTTTAATTTCTGCAGCACAATGGCAGAAATCTCTTGTGGTGAGTAAGTTTTTCCGTTGATAGGAACTTCAACCCGTGCATCCTGCTGAGGGCCGGGAACGATGTTGTAAGAGACCATGCCTTTGGTCTTTTCTGTTTCAGCATCGTCATTACGACGCCCCATCAAACGTTTTACTGAATAAATAGTGTTTTCTGGATTTACAACCGCTTGTCGTTTAGCCGTTTGTCCTACTAGCCGCTCTCCGCTTTTGCTAAAGGCCACCACTGAAGGAATGGTGTTTCCACCTTCAGCTGATGGGATAACGACCGGTGTATCACCTTCCATAACAGATACAACTGAATTGGTTGTTCCTAAGTCAATTCCGATTATTTTGCCCATAAAGTTTATGTTTTCTCCTATTTGATTTGCCTAGTTTTTATCAGAGCCTCTCGACCCTGCTTGTATTTTTGTATATGCTTCGCTAACTGTTTTGGCACTCGCACAAAGAGAGTGCTAAAAAGCACATACAATATAATGACAAATTTTTGTCAGAACAAAGTAAGAACTTAAAAAGTTGCGAGTAGGCTACTCAAATTATCAGTATTTAGACCTGTAAGCACCCCTGAAATTGATTATTCTTCACCGCGTATGATTGACGGTAGATAGGTCTTTAGCCCCGGCCGG
>JBCCSO010000143.1:0-9242 GCA_039199965.1 Chloroflexota bacterium
GCAAGTTCTTATCAACTGATCCGGTTCATCGCATTGAAACCATCCAGTGGCTGATGTTCCAGATGGGTGGCCTAGGGCCAATGTTTGGCCAGTTCGGACATTTCTTTAAATACGGTGGCTCAAAATTGGAAGACCCATATTCAGTTGACCGTTATCGCAACGAATCAAAACGTCTGCTGGGCGTACTAGACACCCGCTTAGAAGGGCGTGATTTTATTGTTGATTCCGGCTACTCAATTGCTGACATCACATCAATTCCGTGGATTACGGCTGCGCGTGAGTTTTATGATGCAACCGATGCACTTGAACTAGACTCATTCAAAAATGTGATGGCTTGGTACGAGCGCTGTACCAGCCGACCTGGAGCCCAGCGCGGCCGACAAGTTGGTGCTTGGTAAAGCAAAATCTTTAGGGGGAGCCTGCACGAAAAATCCCAAAATAAAACAATCTAAAAAATAAATGTCATTTTGTGCAAGGATGCTCCCGAATTATGTATTCATAGTGAGGAATAATGACAGTAAAATACATCCTGTCTGATATCACTATCGCCTGCACACAATTAGGAAATAACTGATGAAAACAAAGATCAATGGTGAACTGTACGACCTTGACCCTCATCCGCTAGACACAGCGGTGGATGTCATTCGTGAGCAGGCCGGTTTGACCGGCACGAAGATGGCTTGCGGCGGTGGAATTTGTGGCGCATGCACTGTGTTGGTGGACGGGGTACCAATGGCCAGCTGCCTGATGCCTGCTAATCACATGGAAGGCAAAGAGGTTCAAACGATTGAAGCGCACGGCCCCGAAAATTTACACCCTGTACAGCGCGCATTTATGGCCAATGAGGGGCTTCAATGCGGTTTTTGCACGCCTGGTTTTGTGAATGAAGGCATCGCTTTTTATGACAGGTGGCGAGCTGACCATGGCAAAACCCGGCCGTCTCACCATGAAATTGCTTTAGCGATGGGTGGGCACCTGTGCCGCTGTGCCGCTTACGTTGGTATTTTCGCCGCCATCGGTGATGCTTGCGAAGGGCAATTTGATGAGGTAACTGAGCTTATTGCACCACGAGTTGATGCGCTTGAGAAAGTGACCGGTACAGCTAAATACACCGTTGATACAAAATGGCCTGATCAGCTAGAAGGGATTATTGTGCGTTCGGCGTATCCAAACGCAATTGTGCGCAGCGTTGATACATCGGCCGCAATGGCTTTAGATGGGGTGATTGCCATTGCAGACTTGATGGAAGGAAACAGGCGAATGCGTTGGGTCGGCCAGCCTATTGTTGGCGTGGCCGCCATCAATCATTACACCGCTACTGAAGCGGCTAAGCTGGTTAAGATTGATTATGAAGTAAAACCAGCCGTGGTTGATTTTGACCAAGCGATGGACTCTAGCTCACCCGAAGTTTGGGACGATGGACACGATGGGATGCCAACTGCGGCTGAAGGGACCTCACTACCATACCGTTGGACCAACAATGTAGGGCGCATACCGATGGGGCTGCTTACGGCACGACGCGCCGGTCGGACTAATCGTCAATTTGAGTCAAATCAAACCACCGTCTCTAAAGAATTTTTTAATCACCAGCAGGTTCATACACCGCTTGAACCCCACACGACCGTTGCCCGTTGGCACGGTCCAAAGTCGTTAGAAGTTCAAGCATCCACCCAAAACATTCGCTTTTTGCGTCATGAAATTTCAGAACACTTTGACCTAGATGTTGAAGATGTCATTGTTGAAGCTCAGTACATTGGTGGCGGTTTTGGTGGTAAGCAAGGGATGTACAACGAAACCAAAGCAGCGATCACCATGGCGAAAGAGGCTGACCAGCCGGTTCGTGTGATTGCTAGTCGCGGCGAAGATCTCTCCTATTGTGGATTGCGGCCGGGAGCTTTGATCAAGGCATCTTTATCCTCAAAACCAGACGGTACGCCTGAAGCCATTCGAATGCACGCTTACGGCAATGCTGGTGTTGCAGGGGGGACAGCGCCAGCTACCATGATGTGGGCGATGAGCCCCAGCGGCGTTTCACTTGATATGCAAGATTACGCTGTCATCACCAATACGTCACAAGGTACACCGTTCCGCGGGCCAGATGCACCCGCGCAGCGATGGGCCATTGAGCAACTAATAGACGAAGAAGCTGAAAAATTAAGAATGGACCCGGTGGCTATTCGCCGTAAATGGTTTCCAGATCATGAAATTAAAAATCGTCTGCTTGACTGGGTGGAGTCAATCCCTGAATGGCAAGGACGAATGGCAAACCCGGATCGTACCGGTCGTTTTCGGCGCGGAATTGGACTGGCTACGGCCCAGTGGATTCTGATTCACAATCCTAATACGGAAGTTCGGGTGAGCTCTTCTCCAAAAGGGATCACAGTGAGCTGCTCGACTCAAGATATCGGGAACGGCACCCGCACCTCAATTGCCAAAGCGATTGAAGACTTGATGGGCATTAGTCGGCACGATGTGATTATGGATATCGGTTTGGCTGACCGGCCAAATGGCCCAACTGCAGGCGGTAGCCAGGTAACAGTTTCCGTTTATCCGACCACCTACAAAGCGGCCGAAGATGTTGTGGCTCATCTGATCAAAGAGGCAATGGCCAAGCTTAAGCTGAGCAATGCCAAGCTTGGAAGAGGCGGACTCCACCATGCAAATGGCTTCACGGCGTGGAACGAGATTTTGGCCGTGGCCGAGCCGTTTAGCGCCACCGATATACGTGGGGCAGAGCGCAATCCGCTAGGCTTCCGCTTTGCGATGGCAAGCGGGGAAAGCGCGCCTGCGCCAGCCGGCCGCTTTAACCACGGTGCTGTTGTAACCGAACTTGAGGTTGATACTCGGCTTGGCAAAATTCGACCAATAAACGTCTGGACAGCGGCTGCAGTGGGCAAAATTTTTGTTCGTGAATTGGCTGATAGTCAAATGTACAGCGGTGTTATTCAGGGATTGGGTTACGCCCTCTACGAGCAGAAGCAGTATGACACCCAGACCGGTCACACCCTGAGCTACAACATGAATGATTATCGAATTCCCGGAATTGGTGATACACCCAACATCCACGTTCATTACGATGAAAAAGGGTTTGAGGAGATTCGGGGGAAAGGAATTGGGCTTTCTGAGCTGGCAACCCTTGGCGTTGCCGCTTCTGTGGGCAACGCTGTTTATCATGCAACCGGATGGCGGCCGCTGAGCACACCCATCACCCCGCATGATGTTGTAACTGGTCTAAAAACGCTAAAAGGATAGGAGGAAAAATCATGCTCACAGTAATTAAACAGATAGATGAACTTGCTGGCGCAAATGGAGAAATCCGCGCAGGTGGCACAGATTTGCACGACCGCTATCGTTTAGGCGTGTCAGACGGCCCTATTGTTGATATTCATGCTCTGCCCGGCTTAAAAGAAATAGTCCAAGCCGCAGATGGATCTGTCACCATTGGGGCTTTGGTGACCATTGACGAAGTGGGTAACAATCCGATTACGGCCGAAAATTATGCGGGTTTGGCCAAAGCGGCCAACGGACTCGCAACCCCTCAAATCCGCTGGGCAGCCTCCTTTGGCGGCAGCTTGCTCCAGAAAACCCATTGCTGGTACTTCCGCCACCCGCTTTTACTCTGCTGTAAAAAAGGTGATGCGGTCTGCGGCGGCCGAGAGGGTCACCACTCTAATGGAGTGATATTTGACAAAGGGGGCTGTTCTCACCCCCATGCATCAACCTTGGGTGGCTCACTCATGGCGTACAATGCTACAGTCAGAACCAACAAGCGTGAGATGTCGATCTTTGATCTGTATGGGGATGGCTCTGCTCACGATCGGGATCATATGCTGGATGATGATGAAATCTTGACCCACGTTATGCTGCCCGCTCCAGCGGCTGGTGAAAAGACCGCTTATTTCCGCTCAATTAGCCGTTTTGAAGCAGAATGGCCGATTGTTGAATGCACCGTCCGTTTGGTAGTTGAGGATGATTCAATCACCGATGCAGGAATTGGTGTCGGAGGTGTCTCACAGGTCCCGCTCAAATTGCCCAAGGTTGAAGCTGCTCTCATCGGCAAACCTGCCACCCAAGCCACCCTTGAGCAGGCGGCCGAAGCTTCGGCCGAAGGCGCGAATCCGCTCCCGCAGGCCGCTTGGAAAGTAGAAATGCTGGTTGGTACATTGCTGACAACGTTAGAAATGGCACTAGAAAGCTAGCTGACTGTAAAAAGCGTTATACTTTTTTGGCTGTGCTTCTCGACTCTGAGGCACAGCCTTTTTTATTCTATGACACAAACAGCAAAACAAAATCGATCGGTAGAAATAGGCATTTGGGCGATGGCAATGGGGAACTTTGCCGCCGGGATGAGCTCGCTTGTTATTGCGGGCGTGTTGACAGACATTGCGGCCGACCTTGGGGTTAGCGTAGGCACGGCCGGTCAGTTGGTTACGATCTACACCCTTGTTTATGGCATTGGCGCTCCGATTGTAATCGCCCTGACTAGCCGCTTTGATCGCAAGCTTATGCTTACCGTTGGGATGGTTCTCATCTTCGCGGGAAGTTTTGTGGCTATATTCGCAAACTCGTATGCGCTTTTGTTTGGGGCCCGAATCATTGCGGCATTTGGATCGGCCGCCTTTGTGCCGTTGGCCGCTGCGGTAGCCATCGCTATGGTTGATGAGGATCAGCGTGGCCGAGCCACTTCAATCGTTTTTAGCGGCTTTTCTCTCTCGAGCGCACTTGGCTTGCCCATTGGGGCTTATATCGGTTTGACGTTTGGCTGGCGCTTTACTTTTGTGGCGATTGTGGTCATCGCTATAATCGGCGGCCTTTTGGTCTGGACCCAGCTGCCTAAGGGGATACAGACCCCTCCGGTTAGCCTGGCCGTTTTCCGCAAAGTGTTTCAACATTCGCTGCTTATGGTTGTTTTGTCAGTCACTATTCTGCAGTTTGGTGGACAGATGGCTTTATTCGCCTTTATCGGACCGTGGTTACAAGCGATGACCAACTTAGAGGCCGGGGGTATTTCTATTGTGCTTTTGATCACCGGCATTGGTGGCATCGTAGGCACTTATGGGTCGGGGTTTGGCACAGACCGGATTGGTGCCAGAGCGACTCAATTAATATCGATCATTGCGCTTGTGGTGATTATGATATTTCTACCCATCATTCAAGCCAGTTTAGTGATTGGTGTATTTATGATGTTTTTGTGGAGCGGTGTTGGCCAAGGGTTTATTCCACCTCAGCTCGTTCGGATAGCCAACGTTGGCCCTGAGCTGTCGACGGCCGCGCTGAGCTTGAACTCGGCGTTTATCAACGTAGGGCTTGCGTTGGGTGCATTCACCGGTGGGCTATACATTGATAATGTTGGCATTGAAACGCTGAGCTGGTTTGGTGTAGTTGGATCAATGCTGGCTCTGGGTATTTTTGGCTTATCTTGGGTTATGGAAAGTCGCGCAAACGCTTAGAAACTAGACCGCATTTTCTGTATAAAAAAAGGTGATCAGCAAACGCTATTAAGCGCAAACTGATCACCTTTCTTGTTTTTTAAAACAGGGCGGGCACCTTCACACGTGCTTAGTTCAGCTCTGCTTCGATGCGTTCATTAAAAACTGCTAAGTCTTGATCACCACGGATCAACCGACCGTTTAGGAAGAATGATGGGGTTGAAGACACGCCCAATGAACGAGCCGCTTGCTGGTTAAAGCTGACGCTGGCTGAATGGCGGCCGTCATCTAAGCAAGCTTCAAGCGCGTCCACATCAATGCCCTCAATTTGACCGGCTGTGCCGCTGAATCCAGCCGTTGTGTGCTCGCTACCGGTGCCTTGCAGCAAGAAAATGCGCTCGTGGAAATTCATAGCTAACTCTGAGCCCTGCTCATTGACGCACAGCACAGCTGCGGCCGAAGGCTTAGTCTGGTCGCCTAAGGCAAATGGCATGACCATCCAACGGACTTGATCTGTTTCAACGTAGTTGGTCAGCAGTGATGGTGCCTTGGTTGCGTTAAAGTTAGCGCAGTGGGGGCAGCCGTAGTCGACCACTTCAATCATAGAAACTGCGGCTTCAGGATTCCCTGTGATCACACATCGATCTGGGTTATCTACACAGTAGCCAGTTGCATTGGTGACCGTATCACTCAAAGCGGGAGTTGGTTCAGCTTGTTGTGGCGGATTCAGAGTGCCAACAACCGCCAGTGCGATTAGAGCAATTGCTGCAAAACCAACTATCGATCCGATGAGAACCCAGTTAGGGCCACCGGCTTGAACAGCTTCTTGGCGCGTAGTTTTCTTACGCGGTTTCATCTTTGTCATGATTACCTCAATATTTAAAGCATAGTTGCACCGTAAACAGCGGTGCGAGAAAAGTTTAAGATAGAAAGAAAACGACTGTGCAGGCGTTTGTCAGTTTTTGATTTTAATCATTCTGCAGACCAATGCACAGATTACTTACTGACCAATTAGAAACGAGGGTGGCTCGCTGACGGCTAGAGGGCAAAAGCTAAAAGCACGTCTACTCTTCAGCCGAATGGTTAGCAAACTGCGTATGGTAAAGCTCGGCGTAAAGACCATCTTGTTCTAATAGGATATCGTGTGTTCCTTGCTCTACGATGCGGCCGTTTTGCATGACTAGAATTAGGTCGGCCGCCAGAATGGTTGAGAGCCTGTGAGCAATCACAATACTTGTGCGCCCCTCCATTACCCGCTCAAGTGCCTCTTGAATAAGCGCTTCTGACAGAGAATCTAAGCTGGATGTGGCTTCGTCCAGAACCAAAATGCGCGGGTTCTTGAGAATGACTCTGGCGATGGCGATTCGCTGACGTTCCCCACCAGAGAGCCTATACCCTCGCTCGCCCACAACCGTGTCGTACCCATCGGCTAGCCCAGCAATGAAGTCATGGATGTTAGCGGCCCTAGCCGCCGCAATCATCTCAGCCTCCGTGGCTTCAGGATTGGCGTACATTAAGTTGGTGCGTACTGTGTCGTAGAACAGATAGGTTTCTTGCGTGACCATGCCGATGTTGTCAGCCAGTGATTTAAGCGTTAGATCTTTGATGTTGTAATCGTCGATGCAGATCAATCCGCTGGTTGGATCATACAGTCGAGGAATCATATAGGTTAGCGTCGTCTTCCCTGCACCGCTGGGGCCAACAAGGGCTGCCAACTGTCCCGGTTGAATCAACAGATTCAAATCTGATAAAGCTGGACTGGTGGACTGCCGCTCAACATGAATTTCTCCTCCCTCCTTGGCTTTTCCGCGCTTGACTTGGGCAGTTGAGCCACCCCACATGCGAAAACGTTCAATTTCCTCCAAACCACTCTCGGCAGAGTCATAGGTAAAGGTTACGTTTTGAAACTGAATTTTTCCAGCGGCGGGAGGGAGCACAACCGCATCCTCTTTCTCTTCAATTTCGATTGGTAAATCCAAGACTTCAAACACCCGCTCAAAGCTCACCATGCTCTGTGCAAATTCAACCGGTGCATTGGTTAGAGCGGAAAGTGGCCCGTAAAGCTGGCCTAAGTAACCGGAAAAAGCAACGATGGTACCGATGGTGAAAGTATCTGTGTTGATAACAAGCCATCCGCCTACCCAGTAAACCAGCGCGGTGCCAATGGCGGTTGCAATTCCCAGCCCCATAAAGAACCAGCGGCTTATAACGGCCGACTGGACACCAATGTCACGTACCTCTCCTGCATGAAGACTAAAACGATTCTGCTCACGCTGTTCACGGCCGAAAAGCTTAACTAGAAGCGCACCACTGACATTGAGCGTTTCGTTCATGGCGGAGCTCATCTCCGCGGTGACCTCCATTGATCGGCGGCGCAACTGACGCAAACGATCGCCGATGCGGCGGGCTAACAAGATGAATCCGGGCAAAACGGCGATAGCGAGTAGGGTAAGCCGCCATTCGAGCACAAGCATGATGGTTATTGTGCCGATCACAGACACTGTGTTGCTCACAATGGTAACAAGTGTGCTGGTGATGGCACTTTGCGCCCCGACGACGTCTGTGTTCATGCGGGACATAAGCTCACCCGTTCGGGTTTGAGTGAAAAAGCGAAGCGACTGGCGCTGCATATGGTTGTATAACGCCCGACGTAGATCATAGATGACACCCTCACCTACTTCTGAACTGGTTTTGCGCTGGAGCACCCCAATCAAGCCGTTCAAAATGGGGATGGCGATTAGCGCAAGGGCTAGCCATGTGAGTCGGGTTTGATCTTCATTGACAAGCGCATTGTCGATGAGGTCGCGGAAGATAAGAGGATTGAGGAGCGACAGTCCTGTTATGGCCAAAATGGTGGCAAACAGAAGTAAGATTTTGCCAAGGTAAGGCTTTCCGAAGCCCCATACTCGCTGCAATAATTCCCGACTCACACCAGGTTTGTAGGTTGGATCTTGTGCGACGTATGAAAACCATCCGCCTCCGTAGCTTCCCATTGTTTACATCAACCCCGGATATGCGCCGCCGTCCACCAAGACCATCTCTCCCGTGACGTAGCTGGCGGCCGGTGAGCAGAGGAAGCAGGCGACTTTGCCAAACTCTTCGGGTGAACCGATGCGTTTGAGCGGAACGCCAGCTCCTAGTTTAGCAGCCTCTTCATCCGGCGTCGTGCCACGCTCATCCGCCCACTGGCTTAGCAAATACTCAATGCGATCTGTGCGGGTGTAGCCGGGCAAAATCGAGTTGGCGCGTACCCCCTGTGGTCCCCATTCTTGGGCTAGGGCTTTAGTCAGCCCGATTACGGCTGGCCGAATAACGTTGCTGAGCATGAGATTGGCGACTGGAAATTTAACTGAAACGCTCGTAATGGTCAGGATCGCTCCGGCGTTGCTGGCTTTGAGCTGGTCCCCGGCCGCAGTGACTAGACGTACGGCACTCATGACCGTTAAATCAAAGCCTTTTTGCCACAGCTCAAGCGGGGTGCTGTCTAGTGTTCCGGCCGGTGGCCCGCCCGCATTGGTAACCAAAATGTCTAATCCACCAAAAGCTTCAACTGTCGCGTTAACCAACATTTGCGCGGCCGACTCTTCCATCACATCAGCTGCAACAGATGCAAGCGGGGTGTTTTCTCCGTGCAACTCTGTCAGTTTGCTGACCGCACTTGCCAAGTTTTCCTCGCTGCGGCCGCAGATCATAACGTTGGCTCCCTCTGCCAAAAGCTGTTCGGCCGTGGCGTACCCCAGCCCCTTGCTGGCAGCCGTAACAAGAGCTGTTTTGCCTTTTAATCCTAAATCCATCGTTCCTCCAAATGATTAA
>JBCCSO010000144.1:0-9223 GCA_039199965.1 Chloroflexota bacterium
AACTGCGGCCCGGCTGCCACAATCGCTTCATCCACATCATAATTTTCAAAATTCTGCACAAAGCGCTCAACCAGCTCCTGCGCGGTACGGTCGTACGCAGCTTTATCGACCCACGTATTGCGCGGGTCAAGCAATTCGCTAGGCACGTTTCGGCAGTCGGTCGGAATGTAAAGTCCAAAATGCGGTTCCTGCATGTAGTATTCATCAGCCAAAGTACCATCTAGGATGGCGTTAATCATGGCGCGAGTGTATTTCAGTGACATCCGCTCACCAACTCCATAGGGACCACCGGTCCAGCCTGTGTTGACCAACCACACGTCTGCATCATGCTTATCAATCTTTTCCCCAAGCAAATTGGCGTAAACGGCCGGGTTCAGCGGCAAGAACGGTTCACCAAAACAGGTGCTAAAGGTCGCCTGCGCTCCCTTGCCCATACCCGCTTCTGTACCAGCCACTTTAGCCGTGTAACCGCTCAAGAAATGGTACATTGCTTGTTCACGCGTCAGCTTGCTTACCGGTGGCATCACGCCAAAGGCATCGGCCGTCAGAAATACAATATTTTTCGGATGGCCTCCCAGCCCTGAAAGTTTGACATTAGGGATGCTGGTAATCGGATAAGACAAACGGGTGTTCTGTGTGATTGATCCATCGTCGTAATCCACTTCGCGGGTAGCTGGGTCAAACACTACATTTTCGATGATGGTGCCAAATTTGCGCGTTGTCCCAAAAATTTCAGGCTCTTTTTCCTCAGACAGGTTAATCGCTTTGGCATAGCAGCCACCTTCTATATTGAAAACACCCGTATCTGTCCAGGCGTGTTCGTCGTCACCAATTAGATGTCGAGATTGATCAGATGAAAGCGTTGTTTTGCCTGTGCCAGACAACCCAAAGAACAAAGCCGTATCACCATTTGGCCCCTCATTGGCCGAACAGTGCATAGAAAGGACATTGTTCAGCGGCAGACGCATGTTCATGATCCCAAAAATCCCTTTTTTGATTTCACCGGTGTAATAGGTACCGCCAATCAAAATTAATTTTCTGGCAGGGTGGATCAGGATGAATGCCTCTGAGCGCACACCGTCTGTTTCAGGATCGGCCGTGCATCCCGGTGCTTGCAGGACAGTAAATTCAGTTTCGAAATTGTCGAGCTCGTCTTGAGTGGCTTGCACAAACATATTGCGCACAAACCAACTGTGGTAAGCCATTTCAGTAATAACAGTCACCGGCATTCTGTAATTGGGATCTTGCCCCGCAAAGCAATTCTGAACATAAATATGCTTGTCATCAAGATAGCTTTGCACCTTGCTCAGCATCTGGTCAAAAACATCTTCACCAATCGGCTGATTAATATCGCTCCAGTGAATATCGTTTTCAGTAGATGGCTCCCGCACGATGAAGCGATCTTTTGGAGTACGACCGGTGTATTTGCCGGTTCGCACAATCAGAGGGCCGTCTTTTGAAACATACCCTTCCCTGTTCAAAATCGCTTTTTCGTACAGTTGCGCGGTAGACAATTGCCAGTAAACACCGGCAACATTTTCTAAACCTAATTTAGCGGGCAATAGATGTTTTGTTTTACTATTCATGGACGAGATTCTCCTGAGAAGTGGGACTGAAAATTCAACTGGTGGGTATTGAATTTTTCTATAGTGGCTAATGCTTAGGTTAGTAAAATTAATAGAGTCTGTTAAAATGTTTCGTGGCTAACCTGCTGTTAGCTTCGCATTTCGGCAGATATCTGTTTGATTAAACCCAAAGCAGTGCATTTGTTAGAATGTGTATGAGCTTAATGTCATCAGATACGCGCGAGTTACAGCACGGTTTCATCGAGAAAAATTGACTTGTTTACCTCCCTGGTCGCCCTAGTCTTTAGTGGCAGGACTTACGCCGAACTTCTTGCCGAACTTCTTATAGGAGTGCACCTATAGTAAATTGATTTAATTGCATAGGTCCTAAGTGAATAGTCGTTTAACTGATCAGCTGGCTGGCAGAGTGGCTAATAGGCAAGTTAAAAACTGTACAAACAGATAAACTTTGATTACTAATCAAGACTTACCCCGAGCTTTTAATATCACCGCAGCATGAGTAGTTCTAATATCGATCTGTCATCCGAAGCATTCCACAAAACAATCCGTCAGGAGCTAAAAAACTACCATCATATTGACGAACCTCCGGCCGCTGGGCTTTTAAAGCTCCATGTGGTTCGCAATCAGCTTGAAACGCAATCTCAGCCCAATGCCCCTTTCGCCAAAAGATTGGCCCTGAATACGGTTCTACATGAAGCGATTGAGGATACTTATAAGGAAAACAAAGATTTAGCCACGCTTCTGCGCAAACGATTCTTAGATCGTGAAACTATTCCAGATGTATCTGAGCATTTCCATATTAGTCAAGCCACAGTTAGCCGCTGGACAGACAAGGCACTTGAGCTGTTCTGTGATAATTTTCAAGCCCTAGAAGAGCAGGCAAAAGAGTCTTGGTTTAATCGGTTAGAAGCTAGGCTCCCATCTCAATCCTACAGCCGCTTGGTTGGTGTTGAGAAACTCCATACAAAAGCACTGAAGCAATTAACAGATCCAAACGGAGCTGGCATTGTAACGCTATTTGGCATCGGGGGTATCGGAAAATCATCGCTAGCAGACTACATAGCCCGGTCAGCGCTACGCTCTGGGCTATTTCAAAATGTCAGTTGGATTCTTTTCCGGCCGGAGCAAAGCGATTGGCTCTTGATTGAAGCCAAGATCAAGCAGCAGTTGGTCAGCCTGATGGTTCAATCTATCATGCCCAGCGCAGTCCCGCTTTCACTCGAACGCCAAAGCGAACGGCTGGCAGACCGTCTGAAACGCGAGCCCCATCTTGTGATTGTGGATAATTTGGAAGAGCAACAATCAACCGATGAAATTATTGACTATTTAAACGGCATCAAGTTCCCCAGTCGGTTTATTGTTACGACACGCGCTAGGCCCGCGCGTGGATCGTGCCACGTTTTAAATTTGACTGAGCTTGACAGAGACAATTCTCTCAACCTGATGCAGTACTATCTCGAATCCACAGGCCAAACAGAGATTGGCAAAGTCGACTTCGAAACGCTTAACAAAATTTACCAAATTGTAGGTGGTAATCCCTTGGCGTTAAAAATTACGGCCGGTTTACTCCAGTGGCTACCGCTTGAAAAAACGCTGATTGACTTAGAAAAAGGGCGAGGAAATGCGGCCGTGCTTTACAAAAAAATCTTCCGCAACACGTGGGAAACCATCTCACCTGCTTCTCAACTTTTACTCAAAGCAATGTCTCTAACTGGATCGGTTTCTGGCGCTTCACCCGCTCAAATGCAAGAAGCCAGCGGCTTACCCAATGATCAGTTCTGGCAGGCGGTTGATGAATTAATTCTACGCTCTATGCTCGAAGTATTGGGACCCATTGATAATCGACGCTATGGCATTCATCGGTTAACAGAATCATTTATTGAGTCAGAAATTATCAATCCAAGCGATGGTTAAGAGCAACGATTGTTAAATTTGCGGCATCGTATCTCTTTAACAGAAGTAATGTAAGCGGATGATCCCTTTCGAAACAATTGTTCAAAACAATTTATATTATTGGTTGCGGAACGTTTCATGGTCTCAGGCAATTGACATACCCAAGCTCATTTCAGAGCGTGAAAATATTGCCAAGGCGATCAAAAAGGGAGTCGCACAAAATAAAACGTTTGATCTCGCGGTCCACCTGCTTTGCGTTTCAGCCGATGTCATGATGCAGATTGGTGGCGGCCGACAGTGGAACCTAATAGCCAAGCAAGCTGCAAACCAAAGCTTTGCTCAGAAAAATGACTACACAAAAGGGCATCTGCTGCTTTGCCAAGCAAAATTCCTGTTTACACAAGAACGGTACGAAGAAGCTTTGGAACATCTTTGTGATTCAACCCCGATTGCTAAAGTCAATCAAGATGTTGATCTGCTCTGGCAAATTCATTACTACGAAGGTCTCAACTGTATTCGTACGGCCAAACTAGAGCAGGCTGAACAATCTATTCAGGATATTCGGGACTTGCTTCAACATTTCACCCTTCTAAACGCGGCTCTATGTCAGGGGTATTTAGGGTTACTAGGCGCAGAGCTGGCTATTCAAAAACTAGATTGGGACATGGTCAGCTACTGCCTAAAAGATGGAATCAGGCACTTAACAAAATCTGGTGCTGAACACAATCTGTCTAAAGCCTATCTTCTGATGGGGCAGTATCATTTCCTACAGCAAAGCCCAAAGGAAGCACTTCAGGCATGGTTACGCGCACTTAAACTTCTTCCTGTTGGGTTTGATTTTGCCAACAGATCATACTTAATTGTCAAGTGTGCTGCGCTTCAGCTAGATGCAGGCGCCATTAAGGAGGCAGCACAGCTCCTGCGACAGGTCGATTTTAGTATGCTTAGACTATTGGAACATCATCACATTCATTTGGACGCGGTCCTAACATACGGTCGTTTGGTAGAAGCTCAGGGGAACACAAAACAAGCACAACTCATATTTGATGACGCTAAAGTTCTGCAAAACGAAATCAGAGGGTAAAGCACGTCATTCAAGCACGAATGGAGCACGTTCACATACAAAAATTGGTTAGAATAAAATCTCATCTAAGAAATATATGTTAACCTAATCAAACTTCACCGGACTACAGTCCACATAACTTATTGATATCAATATGATCGATCTTGGGCTAACGATTTCAACAACACCAAAGAAAAGTGAGCGGCGTGACGCGGCCGAAAATCGGCAGCTGATTTTGGCAACAGCTAGAAAACTATTTGCAGAGCGAGGGGTCGCGGCCGTCTGTATGAGCGACATCGCTAAAAAAGCCGTCGTTGGCAAAGGTACGCTCTATCGACGCTATTCAAGCAAGGGGGACTTGTGCCTAGCGCTACTTGACAATGAACTCCGTCAATTTCAAGACATGGTAATGCAATCATTTCGTGAACAAACGAATGATGGAATGACCACGTTTGCACAGTTGCTATGGTTTATTGAGCAAACGGTTCTGTTTACCTATACCCATTTGCCCCTAATGGTTGAAATTAGTGCGGCCGGAAGCGAAGGAACCGTTCAAGATGTGAATCAGCCCCATTTTTGGATGGAAATGACATTAAAAGGGCTCCTCACTCAAGTACAAAACGACGGACGCATTTCCGCTGAAGCAGACCTTCAGTACATAACAAGCGCCCTGCTTTCTCCTCTGGATGCCCGCATCATGCAGCACCACATTGAAGTTCGGGAATATTTGCCAGAACAAATTACTCATGGCATTCAAACCATCATCCGTGGTTTAATGAATTGAGCCTAAAAATTTCAGTTTCACTGTTACAATAAAATAGCTGGAACCATCCGGCACCGTACGTCGTTCTAGAGAGAGCCTTTCAAAAGAAAGGGTTGTAAGCGAAAGCGACCAAGGGTTTTGATTTAATTCTGCTGTAGATCTGGCTTTCGCTTAAGCTAACCCAATTTTCTTTGTCAGGGCAATTTCTGTTTTTCCAGTTGGAGATCAAACCAAATGTCAAAAATTTCAAGACGTTTTTCACTGTTAGTTTCACTATTAGGATTGCTTGTCATTACGGCCTGTAATGGTGCTGGATCAGTTGAACCTGAACCGACTGAATCTGTTCCCACACCAGAGCTGCCTACATGGACCCCACGGCCGACTACAGAGCCAGCACCTACGGCCGAACCCACCGCTATCCCCACTTTAGATACAGAAGCTATAAACCAAGAATTCGATTGGGAGCCACAACCGATTTTGTTTAGCCCTGCACCGGGTGAAGAAAGTCTACTCGATGGCTCAATTACGATCCGATTTGACCAGCCGATGGATGAAGCCTCTGTTGAAGAGGCCTTCAACATTGAACCAGCCGTCGATGGGCAGTTTTCGTGGCCACGTCCAGACTTGGTTATCTTTACCCCCAGCAACCAGTTAGAACGCTTACAGCAGTATAACGTGCAATTGGCTGACAGCGCTAAGGGTCAAAACGGCAAAACGCTACGTGAGCCAGTTAAATTCCAAGTTCAGACCATTGGTGCGCTTGAGGTCAGCAGCGTTATACCGGCCGATGGCACAACTGATGTCCCTACGGATGGTGCCCTTACCGTATTGTTCAATCGGCCGGTGGTCCCTTTGGTTGCAACACAAGATCAAGATAGCCTTCCATTTCCAATTGAGCTGGAGCCCCCTACACCCGGCAAGGGTGAGTGGATTTCAACCAGTATCTTCCGGTTTGTGCCAGACAGTGGCTTTGCTGGCGCAACCAACTATCGTGTTACTGTACTGGAAGGGCTAACCGATGTCACCGGAGCTACTTTAGACACATCTCTAAGAAGCAGCTTCAGCACCATTACACCCCGTGTTGAATCCCTTTTCCCATATGAGGGATATAACAGTTGGCCGCTAGACAAAGAGCTTGAAATCACATTCAACATGCCGATGGACCCTGCCCAAACAGAGCAAGCCATCCGTTTAAATCCAGCGTCCCCATTGATCTTTGACTGGTCCAGCAATAATCGGCAAGTCACCATTACCCCCAGCGAACTGCTACAAGTTGAAACCAGCTATCAACTAATTATTGATCAATCGGCTGCCCCTACTAGTGGTCAAGGTGGATTAGACCAGACTTATACGGTGAACTTTTCAACCGTACCACTTCCAGAAGTTGTCTGGACCGAGCCAGCCCATCGTGACCGCTCAGCGCCACCTTATGGATATATTAATGTCGAGTTCTCAGCCCCCATGGACTGGTCAACGCTAGAAGAGACCATCATCATCGATCCAGAACCGAGCAAAGTGCGCTTAAATTACAGGGAAGGGTCAAACTGGCTGGGAATCAGCTTCAACATGCGCCCCAGCACTCAGTATGAAATCACTCTTCCGGGCACAGCCGCAGACCCTTATGGCAATGCGTTAGGACGTGATTATGTCTTTAATTTCACCACGGCCGAATCTGATCCGTTTATCCAACTAAATGTTCCGTTTAGCATCAACGTCTTTAGCACCAGCTTTGCGCCACAAATTGATGTACGCTACTTAAATGTAAGCCAGTTAGACCTCCAGCTAAACAGGCTAGACGGCTACCGTCAAGAACTGTTTTACGGCGGGTTCTGGGCAAGCCAACCAGAAGGGGCTGAGTTTCGCCAGTGGACACAGCCGGTCGAGGATATTCAAAATGAAGATGGCATTGTCCGCTTAGATTTGAACGATGGGCAGCCTTTACCAACCGGCATCTACCATCTGCTTATCAACGCCCCTAACTTGCTATACCAAGAACGTGACCGCTTTGCTGACAACCGTGTTTTGGTCGTTGCTGACACCAATTTGGTCATCAAAGAAACGGTTGATGGGGTTTACGTGTGGGCAACTAACATCTCTAGCGGACAACCGGCAGCCGGACTAGATGTCACCCTATTTGGTGACAGAGGTCAAGAGATCGGAACAGGTTTAACTGATGGAAATGGGCTCGCTTTTTTTCCCGAAGCTGCACCAACAGATCGATATTTTAATGGTGTGATAGCAGTGAGCGGTACCGAAGGCGAAGCTGGTTTCGGCATCGCTGGGAGCCAGTGGAACCAAACTATCAGCCCGTGGGAATTTGGTGTCAATTGGGACTCATCTCAAGAAGATCCAAACAAGAGCTATTTGTACACAGACCGGCCGATTTATCGCCCCGGCGACGTGGTTCAATTCAGGGGCATTTGGCGCAGTCAAGACTACGGCCGCTACACTGTTTCTGATGATCGCCCGATCGTTGTAGAACTGTTTGAGCAGGCATATTTCGGACCGCAAGAACCCTATCAGGATGATCTTGTGATTCAATCTGGGCCAAACGGCATCTTTTTTGGTGAGTTTAAACTTCCAGAAGAGGCTGTTCCTGGAAATTACAGTATCACAGCCAGTGGCCAGTCAGGCACCGGTTTCAGCCAAGTCAACATTCAGATCGCAGAGTTCCGTAAACCTGAATTTGAAGTGTCGGTTATTGCTGATGAAAGCGATGTCCTGCGTGGAGAGGATGCAACAGTTACCCTCCAAGCAGACTACTTCTTTGGCGGATCAGCCAGCGATCTGGAAGTGAACTACACGGTTTATGACCAAACGTTTGACTTTAGGTACCCCGAACCGTATCGATTTAATACACTTGATTACTTCTTTTGGATTCCGTTCGAGCCATCACCTAATCAACCTGTTTTTTCGGGAAGTGGCACCACTGATGCCAACGGTCAGCTCGTCATCGAGCTACCGGCCGACATACTGGAAGATGCTGAGGCAGGCAGTCGGAATATCACCATTGAGGCCACTGTATTTGATGTAAACTTCCAGCCGTTTTCCGCCAGCACTAATATGACCTTCCATGCGTCAGAAGTGTATGTGGGTGTGCAAACAACCGACTATGTGGCAACTGCCGGAGAACCAGCCGCGTTTAGCATTTTAACGGTTGATTGGGATGGTGAAACGGTCGGTGATGTCCCCATTGAAGCCACCTTATATCGTCGTGACTGGGAGCGAAATGATGATGGGTGGTATGAGCCGGTAGACACCGCGGTTGAAGGGACCTCAGTTCAATTCATGACCGACAGAGAGGGCCGTTCAAACCTTGAATATGTCATTAACGACGGCGGCAGCTACAAAGTTGAGGTAGTGTCAACTGATCCGGGCGGCCGAGCCCACATGAGTTCTGTGCTGTTCTGGGTATCGGGCGACAATGCCCGCTGGCGCAACCAGCCAGAATCCAAAACGATGCAGCTTATTCCAGACAAAGCGGAGTACAGCGTGGGTGAAACCGCTCGCCTGCTGGTTCAATCTCCGTTCGAAGGAGAGCAAAAAGCATGGCTAACGATTGAGCGTGGCAAAATTATTGAACAACGCATGATCAACATTAATGGCACGGGGGACACTATTGAAGTTCCTATTACCCTAGACCACATGCCAAATATTCACGTAACGCTGACCACCATCAAGCCGGAAAACAGCGGTGAGAGCCAGTATGCGGACATGCGTTTTGGCGTCATCAACTTGCCGGTCGACATTGATCCGCTGCTACTCAACGTAGAGAGAACGCCGCGCTTGCCGGAAAGCGGCCTGTTTGGCCCCGGAGAAACGGCCGTCTTTGACGTACAGATCACTAATCAAAACGGACAGCCTGTGGCCGGCACGATGTCGTTGGCACTGGTTGATAATGCGATCTTTGCACTCGCT
>JBCCSO010000145.1:0-9172 GCA_039199965.1 Chloroflexota bacterium
ATTACAGCCGCATGATGCTATCTTACGCATTAATGGAGAAGAAATTGAAACATCTGGTGGGGTTGACGCACTGCAAAAGTTAAGCGGGCCTGAAGGGAGCACGCTCCAATTACTGGTTCGATCACCAGATGAAGACCCTAGATTTGTAAACATTGTGCGTGAGAGCGTGCGATCAGAACCGAGTGAACTGCGTTCCAACATTATTCCCGGTACTGATATTCTTTACATTCAGTTCCCGCCTCATGAGGCGCGCAGTATCATCAATGAGTTTGCAAATTCAATAGAACGCTTACGTGTTCAGAATGTGAATGCCAGTGGCATCGTGATGGATTTACGCGTGATGACCGGCCGCAATCGCAGTGCAATTACGCAGTTGCTGCCAGTGTTTGCTGACGGAGAAATCATCATTCGGAATGAGGGTGGCGAGCTGCGTCCTATTGACATTAATGGCTTGCCGGGTGGATTGCTGGCCGACCCGCCGCTGGTTTTGCTTGTCGGCCCAGAAACGGCTGGAGCGGCTGAGGTGTTTACAGCCGCATTGCAAGACAGTGGTCGTGCATTTGTAATTGGGCGGCCTACAAAGGGGGTTGTTGAAGAATTTGAAACAACCTTTTTGACCAACGGCTCTCAGCTCGTCATGCCTACCAGCACATTTGTGCTTCCGCGTAGCGAACGTGACCTAGGCATGCTGGGCATCCAACCAGACTTGGTACTTGATCAGAGCTGGGATGAAATTACTTCGATTGATGATCCATTTATAGATGAAGCCATTCAATATATTTCAACACAGTAAGCGATGACCAACATGCATTTTTTAAACTCCCACCATAAATTTACCGGCCGACTATGCTCGATCGTGGCTTGTATTGGGCTTTTCGTCTTGACAGGGTGTGGTCAACTGCCTGACATTGATGAACCTGCAAATCTGTCTGTTCAAGAAGGTGAGCGGCTGCAGGAAAGTGATTTTGCCCTATTGATTAGCAATCGATCAGGTCTAATCACCTATTTGGGGACAGATGGCAATGTGTACGTGACTGATCAAACAGGACAGGTTACAACGCCGATAACAGCTGATGCTAATGCGACTTCACTAGAATCGTTCAACAACGCACCGGAAATAAAATACTATTTGCTGCCAACATGGTCGACGGCCGGGCAAAAGCTGGCTTTTGCTCAACATCATATTCGAAACGAAAGTGGTCAAAATGTTGCGCAACTACAAAGGGTCGCCTTACCCACTCAGAATGATAGCGAGTCAGCGCGAAAAAGTACCTTTACGATTTTTGCAACCAATGGAGATGGCACAGATACGCACGCACTTTGGGAAGGTGAAGCCCGGCCGATTTATATGTATTGGGCTCCGAATGGAGAGACGCTATCTGCTATTCTGCAACCACAAAATGCTGGTTCACTGCAGTTTGTGGTGATGAGCGCGGCTGATCAGTCTGTTGATGTGCTTGATATTGGTGCGCCTTTGTTTTGGGACTGGTCACCGACGAGTCAGCAGATTATGACACACATTGGTTCAGGAGACGGGCTTGAGCGAATGGGGCTGTTGAGCTTGGATGGACAGGTAGTCGAAGAGATTTTTGATTTTGAGTTAGCCAGATTTTCATCTCCTGATATTTCACCAGACGGCCGTTTGGTGGCGTTTCCCACCCGTTCTGAGGAAGATGATGATGACGATACATGGGTATCTGTATTTGACTTTGGTACGCGTGAAAAACGGGTTATTGAGCGTCTTGACGGCGATTTGCTGATTGACGCTACCTTCTCGCCTGAAGGTAAGCATTTGGCTTATGTGGCGACAAAAACATCCGGTCCTGCCAGAGGAGAGTTGGCCGTTTATTCACTGGAAACAGGCAAATTGTTTGTGAGCAATGAGAAGAGGGTAACAGCATTTTTCTGGTCGCCAGATAGTCAAAAAATCGCATGGTTTGAGCGTGCTGAAAGCGATCTAAGGTCGGTAGATTTAAATGTTTTGGATTTAAATTCTGGCGAAAGTGTCTTGTTGATGACTGGTATTCAGACCACACCTCAGTTTGCTGAAGTGCTATCTTTCCATAACCAGTATCAGCGATCAGCTACGATTTGGTCTCCTGATAGCCGCACAGTTGTATTTCCCATGGTGCAGGGTGAGTCAACAGTAATCGTTGCGATGGATGCAGGAGGCAAAATTGAGCCGCGGCGGTTGGGTGAAGGTGTCGTCTCCTTTTGGTCGGCAGAATAAGACTTGTAGGCAGAATAAGTGGTTATAAAATTCCACGGTACAGTTAGCTTATACTAAAAAACTAGACAAAACTTTATATATTTCAAAATCTGGACAAGAAAAGGTGGGCAAAACCTGCTTGTCTAGATTTTATTAAATAGATGTTAGATAGCATGCATCAACAGAAATTTTTCCCTTAGAGTCAAGATAAATTTAGTTGAGATAGTATTGTGGTACTATTTAAATGTCAATTGTTCTAGTATAACTTTGTTTTTGTAGAACGTAGGCAAAAAAAGAGGCCTCCGCCTGTGCCGAGCGGAGGCCTTGGTATTATCCATGCTGCCAGGAGGTAGCTGTATGAATAATCATGGTTGCGATGTATCCCTACTGAGGAGACATAAAGTACACCTACTCCTGACTTAGCTGTTCCAGTCGCGTTTCTCTCGTGCCAGTTTGGGGAGGATTCCTCGTGACTAAGCTAGGAGTGTCTAAGTTATATCCGGTTTGTATTAGAAATACATCATAATAAAGAAAGTTTTTCAATACATTTCTGAATTTGTCCATATATTGCAAAGTGCGCACAGGTTGTGCACAGAATATCAGGATACTGTACAACTATTTTTTAGTTTTTCCCTTGTTTTCTTGGAATAAATCTAGCCATGTATTTATTTCTTCTTCATTAAGGCCTTCCTCCGCAAACTTTCTGACTACGGGATCATCTTTTTTGCGGCGTGTTGTTGTCTTTCTCTTTTTGCTTGGGTCTGGCACCACAATCGGCCGCTCATCCTGTTTCTTTTGTCTAACAACTTCATCACCAAATAGCTCCATCCATTCTTTGAGGTCATCTTGAGACAGAGCCGACTCTCCATCTTTTAGTTTGTCAACGTTTTCCTGTTTGGCCGCTTCCTTTTGTTGCCGTAGTGCTTTTGGATCGTTTGATGCTTCCAGATTGGTTGGCTTTTTGGGTAAGTGAACGATGTGGACGTCGGGGGACCGATGGGGGGCATTCTTAAAAGCGTTCATCCACGTCTGTATTTCTGCATCAGAAACATCTACTTCTTCCTCAGTTCCCTCTTCTTTAGTATCGGCCGTTTCTACTTCCCCATTTTCTTGTAAATTCTCAGCCATCAGCACGGCAAACTCTTCTGACAAAATGTAGCCAATTCTTTTTTTACGTGCGGCAAAGATAATTTCGCGGTCACTGGTCACTAGCGTAAATTCTTGTGGATTCTTGACCCCTTCCATGAATCTGATTATGACGGAGTCGGCCGTTTGTCCCACGCGACTAAACTGAACCCGGACTGTAGGGGCCGATAGGGAGTTGCCCAAACCACCGAATTCTCCTGAATCGAAGAACACGCGGATTTTGCGTCTATAATCCCGTTGTACCCATGCCGAAAGCTTGCGGACCAACTGCTGTTCGTCGTCCGGATCAGAAAGCTGGATATCTGGTAACTTACCAATTAAATTGTGCCCATCGACTAAATAAATCACACGTATATGTTACTAGAAAGTAAGCCGGATTTGTAAGGTATCCATCAAATCTTTAACTGGAAAGCGGCTTTACAAAGGAGGCTTCTTGTTCCTCTTCAACAGGAAAGTAAATTGAAAAGGTTGTTCCTTTGCCCAAAGAGCTTTCTACCAGCATGCTCCCTTGATGCCCCCGCACGACACCCTGCACTGCAGCTAGCCCCAAGCCGGTACCTGTGTGCTTTGTGGTGTAAAATGGCTCAAATATGCGGTTTAGCGTTTCTTTATTCATACCACTGCCGGTGTCCGAAATATGCAAAACAGCGTACGTACCGGGCGTTAGAGGGGTACCAGAGCGAGTCCAAAGAATAGAGTCCCTTTTGCGAATCTCTCTAAGCTCTGTTACAAGTCTAATTTCACCCACTTGGTCCCCGATTGCATCGGCCGCGTTGATCAGCAAATTCATGATGATTTGCTGAATCTGTGATCGATCACCAAAAATCTGTGGGAGCGAGACATCCAATCGCATAACCAGATTGATCTCTTTGGGGATAGCTACTTTGTGTAAATCAACGTTCTCTTCAATCATTTGATTCAGATTGAGAGGCTGCATTTCAAAATGCCCTTTTCCAGAATAGGCAAGCAGCTTTTTTGCTAAGTCAGCCGCTTGTAGACTTGCCGTTTTTGCTTTCTTTAGGTGAGCATAAGCCCCAGACTCCTCTTCAATTTTGTGCATGGCAAGAGAGGTCTGCGCAAGTATAGCTACGAGTAAATTATTGAAGTCATGGGCAATCCCCCCAGCCAGAACACCCAGGCTGTCTAAACGCTGCATGTGATTCAGAAATTCAGACATCTTTTCCCGTTCAGTGACATCTCGAATAATGGCCGTGTAGACCTTCTGCCCGGCCGGATCACGCCACTGAGACAGAGTAAGCTCTGAGATTATTTTTTCTCCGTTTTTTCGCTGGCCGCTCATTTTCAATACGCTATTTGAGTTGCGAAATTTTTCTGTTTTTAAATAACTTTGAATTTTATTAATATACTGCTCTTTGTGATCTTCATCTAAAAATAAAGTAGCTTGTTTTCCAACTACCTCGACTGGCTTGTAACCAAAAACACGTTTAATAGCTGGGTTAGCATATGTAATCAAGCCTTTGTCATCCAGCTTGATAATGACATCGCGGGCTGAGTTGGTTACATTCTTATATTCTTCAGAAAGCTGTGCGAGCTCATTAGCCCTGTCAATAATTTTGAGCTCAGCAAACTTTCTCGACGTAATATCTTGAACAGAGCCTTCATAGAATAGAATGTTCCCCGTATCATCGTGCACTGGATATGCTGATTCAGATATCCAGATCTTTTCTCCTGTTTTGCGATGATAAATTTCAGATTCGAAATTGACGATCCTGCCCTCAGTCTTAATTGCATTAATAAACTCATCTCTTCGACCGGGTTCTACATACCATTCTGCAGCGATATCAAAAGAATCTAGAATAGAATCTTCCTCTGACTCATATCCCTCCATTTTCCAAAGCGCAGGATTTGACCGGATCTGAATTCCCTCAGGTGACGTTCTATAAATACCGATGGGTAGATTTTCAAATAGCCTTTTGTATTCCCCCTCAATCGCTGCTTTTTCATCCTCTAGCGTTACAATACCCAAAGAGAAAACAAACAGGAAACTGGTTGTCAATAGACCAACCGAAAATAGTAATCTCAGAAGTTCAATGGGGGTTGGATGGGTTTCAACTAGAATGATGTCGTTTATTTCAATGAAGAAGTGAGCCGTAATATATATGGGTAAAACAACAGAAATAAACCGAGCAGACTGCCTACCTAACATAACGTAAAAGTAGGGGACGAAAACAATGAGGGTGAAAAATGCAGGGTTGAGGGCCGATCGATTAGCGATTATCGAGATGCCACTGTAAACGAGCAGGCTGTAGATGAACAGTGTATAGGTGCCTGTGCGGAAGAACCGCTTTTTTGTGAGCCTGTGAGTGAGTGTGAACAGTCCAATTGATGCGAGGCTGCCCACCAATGTGATGTGAAGTCCAACAGTCCAATAAGTGAGTATGGCAAAAATTACCAATGAAAAGATGATCCACGGATAGATCATCTCAGCCAGTGTAATTCGAATATCTTTCTGATCCAGATGGAGATGTTTTTCTTGCATGACTTCAACTGTTCCAAGTCTGGAAAATGGTAGATGCAGATAGTTTGAAGCGTCGATTTTTTTACTTACAGAATCGAATCGTCACTTGAAAAGGAGCGGAAAGTTAGAATGCTAAAGTATTTTGCCTTCCGTTTCTGGGCCAGCAAAAGGGATTAAAGTTTAACTTTAGTATCTGCACCAAGTTGTGTCTGGCAAGTGAATTTACGTAAATTCCTTGGTACTAATGACCTAAACCTAGTAAATCATTGATGTCATCAATCGAATCGAACTTAGCAGCGGCTTTTTTCCCCTTCATTTCGGCGTAAAATTCACTATCATATCGGCGCGACTTAATGGGGATTGGCATTTTGACACCCCAGCCTAATAGCAATACTTCTTGCTTCTCTTGTAAGCGAGCCAGCATGCCACGCAGCTGGTCCCGGCCGGCCAACCCTGTAAGCACCGCACGAATATCATCTTCATCACCCAGCCAACCGGTGATGCGCGTGCCTAACTGAGACATGATCTCATCATCAATGCCAGACGGCCGCTGATCGACAACCAGCAGAGTTACAAAGTATTTGCGCAGTTCCCGCGCAATAACGCCAAATGCAGTTTGAGACGCCAACTGCGGGCTTAGCAGTTTATGGGCCTCTTCGATGGCGATCACGATTGGTTTGGGATTTGGCTCCCGATTGGTTTTTGCATGATCGGTCATGCTGACCCACTGCGACCGAATACGGCGGGTTAAGATATTTGAGACCAGCAGATAGTCAAGGTCGTTGTCGTATTCACCAAATGACAAGATAACATGCCGGCCGTTTTGAAGCTGATCCACAATGGAAGCCACCGCGTCACCGGCCGGTCTTTCAACCACATAAGCCCGGTCTGTGAGCCGCTTCAGACGGCCGTGTAGTGTGTTGGCCGACCTTGAATTAACGTTTGCCCCATTGGCCCAATATTCAACCGATTCAGGTGCTGGCACTCGTTTCCCATTTTCATCCTCTTCTGTCAAGCCCGGGATCATCTGCATAAATTGTTTGAGCCATTCTTTGCCAAAGCTGCGATGGAGAGCCGCCAACACGATTGGGGCAACATCTGTCAATTTTAGGGCTGAGGCCAAAAGGGCCATGTCATCTTGCTCAAAGTCACTGTAGCTGATCTCTAATGTGAAATCAGGGGAGTTACCTCGTACACGGGCACCTGCCCCCAAACCCGCTACCTGCACCTTGCTCCCAAATAAAGATTTTAAACCCTGTACATTCACATTGTTGTCTGAATCGAGATCGTCATAGGCGTATTCATTGTGCATATCAAACACAAGTGCGCCCGCTACATCCTCTTTCATCATGCCCGCCAGCACCATGCGGGTTAGAAAGCTTTTGCCGGTGCCTGTGGCCCCAAAAATGCCGCTTGAGCGTTTGACCAGCTTGGCTAAATCAATGCGTACCGGATGCCCTTGTTCGATGGTTTGACCGAGCTCTAGCATGTTTTTGCCAGCTTTGCCAAAGATTTCAGCCACGTCCCCCTCATCGGCTAAACGAACTTTAGAATGATGGGCGGGGACAGTTTTAACTGGCTTGGGCCCGGGCTGTTCTAATCCTTTTTCAACTTGCTCTTGCCACTGTAAAAACTCACTGTCATCGGCCGGGCCTATGTCCATCATGAGGGTCGCGTACACTTCAAGGGTAGTAAATAGGGTACGGCCGAGCAGGGCGGCTGTGACGGCTGGAGACAAGCGATCACTTTGCTCATCTGCAAAGCGAGGATCAGTCGCACCTAGCTGAAGGTTGGTTACAAGGCCAAAAAAGCGCCATCGGCCGCTGTCACACACCACAAAACTCCCTTCTTGTACTTCATGGGCAGGGACAGTCAGACGAACTCTAAATCCCTCGCGTAAACCGCCACCAACAATGTAACCAATCGTTTCACTCATAACTTTATCAGCGCTTCAGCCAATCAGCTTACCTTATTCTGGACTCTATCCTCTAAATTTCAAACCGATCACTGGCTACTGTCAACTTCCAAGGGAATTGCTGCGCTTAACCCTTCCAGCGTGGGCATGAGTACATCATAGTTGCCGCGCAGCAGCTCAATGATTTCACGCACAGCCGCCATCGCCCAGACTTTATCGTTGCCCCGACGTTCAAAAATGTTGAGGACGTGTGCTTGAAGCAGCTGGTCAACCGGTACACGGCCGGACGGATTGTTTTGGATTAGACGCAAATAGTTGAGCTCGGTCGTGAATGCTTTGATCTCATCATCTGTACACAAACGAACTGGGTCTAAATTAAGCGGCGGCCGTGGGGGAAGTCCTTGGCGCAGCTGCCCGTTAAGTTGGTAGCCGATGGTGAGTACGCTCATTTCAAGGGGTAACATCCGATTTTGCCGTTGATCTTCAATAATTTCTGGCCGGGGATCTTCTGTCATTACCAAACGTTGAATCAGCTGATCATCATTGATGTGCATGTCATACATTAGCCCAAAAATCGCCTCTCGATTGCCGATCGGCTCCGCCACCACCAAACAGCCAAACGCAGGCGTGTCTAGCTGATTTACGCGGCTACCGATGGCAAACCCGGCCGTTGATGCGCGTAATACTCTTCCGATTTCAGTCATAAAGTCATTGGCTGATCAAGTGAAAGCGATTTATTCATTGATCAGCGGCAAATATTTTTTCCACAAATCTGAATGAATTTCTTTGCGGGCTTCTGGATCCTCCTCAATCAACAAGCAGATTGAGTTGGCTTGGTACTTGTTAAACCCAAACGTTTTAGGATGGTCTTCAAGCTGGGCTTTTATGTCTCCTGTCCCGCCCACAAATAGATACTCATGACCAGTTGATCCATCATCTAATTCATAGCGCCGCGTGATAAAATAAACGGCCGCGATGCCTTCCTTAAACTTGGTGTTAAAAGGATACACACTAAAGCGGTAATTTTTGCCAGAGGTACCTTGAAAGGTAATGTTTCCAAGTTTTGCCATTAGTTAATTTTCCCCGGATATTTTAAATTTCATGGATTTGTTTGGCCCCGCGTGCCCAGCCTTTTGATTCTTGTTTTGCAGTTTCACGGCCGCCAAGCCCTTGACGGTCCATGAAGCGGGCGATGCGAAACTCAAGCTCTGCTTGATCTTGTTTGCCAACTACGGCCATTTCATCTGCTCGGGTGAGCACATAAGGGTAACGACCCAATATTTTACACTGATCTAAGACAAGGGCGTGGACAGTGTTGACCGCTTCATCATCCTGTGCTACCCACATGGGTAAGTCGACCCGTGCAATGTTAATACCGGTTTGTGCTGAGTTTAGATAGAAGAAACAAATCTCATTGTATTTG
>JBCCSO010000146.1:0-9136 GCA_039199965.1 Chloroflexota bacterium
CCAAATCCCATTCATCAAACTCGATTTGGGCACCGCTCAAGCCACTCACAGAATCAACCATGATGGTCACGTCTTGTCCACCGGGCAATGCACGAATGGCGGCCGCAATCTCTTTAACCGGATTGGTAATGCCAACGCTTGTTTCATTATGAACAAATGAAACCGCATCGTACTCCTCGCCCTCAAGATTTTCTAACACAATTTCAGGCGTGACAGGCTGTCCCCATTCTACTTTTACCACTTTGACATCTTTGCCGTTGGCGGTGTGAACGTCTCCCCAGCGGTCACCAAATGAGCCGTTGGCAAAGTGAATGACCCGGTCACGCACGCAGTTGCGGGTGGCGGCTTCCCACATGCCGGTCCCAGAACAGGCAGCGATGTAGACGCGCGATTCGGTGCGGAATACCTTGCGCAGCTTGGGTGAAATCTGGCCGATCAGTTCGATACACTCTGGCATCCGGTGCCCAACCATCGCGGTGGTTTGGGCCTGCAATATGTCTTCACTAACTTCGGTTGGGCCGGGCAGGAACAACCTTAAATGATCATTGTTATTGCTCATTTTGAATTTCCTTTTGTTCTGTTTTTGAAAAGGGGATTGAAATCCGGGTGGCAGGGACCCGAAAACGAGACTGTTTTTAATGGAAAAAGTAACTAGAGGAAGTTACTTTATAGTCGCAAAGGGATTTTACAACCAATTCGTTTAAGGAAAGGTTACAAAATTGATTCTTGCTTAATTTTCGTCAATTTTAGGCCTGAATTCAATGTGATTCTTAACCAAAGTTGTATTTATTTCAGCAAAATACCTTGGATAAGGTTGATAAACTCGCTGTGCAATTTGTTGTTTGTACCCAGCGCGCTTTTCTCGCCCAAACGCCATGCGTTACCCGAAAAGGTTGAAAATGCTCCGCCTGCCTCTTGCAGGATCAGAGCGGCCGCCGCAATGTCCCACGGCTGCAGATTCATGTGATAGTAAGCGTCTAACCGGCCGCAAGCCACGTAGCACAGGGCCAGCGCGGCCGTGCCGATAGAGCGGGTTGTTTTGGTTTCATGGACAATCCCACTACAGAGCTGCATGATTTGAGCCCGCTCATCAGGATCACGGGGCCAATCTAGTGCTACGATTGAATCTGAAACAGCATCAACGTTTGATGGGGTGATTGGCTTTCCATTTCGGAATGCACCGCCGTTTTTGCTGGCAGTAAACATCTCGTCTCGAATCGGGTCCAGCACAACGCCGGAAATAAAGTCGAGCTTCCCATCGGCCGTGGGTGGGTGAGCGGCCGCAATTGAAATACAGAATAGGGGCGACTGCCTTGAAAAGTTGCTGGTTCCATCAATCGGGTCAATTACCCAAATCACATCGCCTTCAGTTGGCAGACTGCCGTCATCCTCTTCAGACAAAAAGCCGTGTGTTGGGTACCGCTCCAGCACCATGCTGGTAATCAGATTTTGAGACGCAATATCCGCGTCGGTGACCACATCTCTAAACCCTTTACTGCTAGATGAAAACGAGGCGTTTTCCCATTTGTCTTTCAGCAGTTTGCCGCTTTCAACGGCCAGTTCCTGTGCAAATTGTTCGATTTCAATCATATGTTTTCTGGGGCATACGAATCATACCGGTTTTTTGTTTGCAAAACAGGTGGATGATAGGCTGCAGAAGTTTTTCTCACAGCAAATCTTGAGCATTGACTCACAGAGATATCAATTTAACCCTATGCAATGCTGTGGCCGGTTTCCAGACCGCCGCACCGGCTTGGTGAGACACCGGTCGGAGCAATTGTGTGAACTTCTAGAAGCGCCCCGCACTTTGTGCAAAACCTTTTGAAGTCTTGGCCCGAAACAGGTGTAACCTTAGCCAAAACAAAAACGGCCCCTGAACATAAAGTTTAGGAGCCGCCGCCACTTGTCTTAAAAATATAGTTCTATTGTTGGGTCAGAATTGTGTTGACCTGCCCGTTTAGCGCATTGAAGATGGTTGGAATTTCGTCGTCCAAAACAAAGATGCTGCCGTACGCCCGACCCACCTCTTCTTGGATGGTATCGTAACCGGCAACAGCTGGTTCATTGGCACTGTACTTCAGCAGCTCAAAACCGGTTTGGTAAACAGGGTTTTCTTGGAAGTAAGATTCCAGCAGGGTGCTGGTTGAAATCCGCAGTGGATAGTTGTTGGTGGTGCGTACCCACTGTGCTTGCTGCTCGATACTGGCAAAGTATTGAATAAATATCCACGCGGCTAATTGCTCTTCGGCCGTTGTTCTTGGGATTGCTAAGCTGACGCCGTATGTATTTTGGATCGGCTCAAATCCATTGTAAGGGACGGGTGCAATCGACCAGTTTAAGGGTTCACCGTCTTCAGGCGCGTTGTCTACAACGGCTGCGCGCACAAACGGCAAGTTTAGCGATGAGCCTTGAATAAAGAGTACCTCTCCTTGGCCAAAAGCGGTTTGATCTGAAAACAGCTCTTCAGAAACCACTATACACTCATCATCAAACATCCGCTCAATTGCTTGCAGGTAAGTGAACAGACCATCCTGAGCCAAGTCCATGCTGTTCCGCTCAGCATCGTATAAACGGTCGCCGCTTGCAATGGCATATGACATCAAAGAGGCCCCGTTTGGTACAATTTGGAAGCCGGTTGTGTCACCTTCATCGGCCGCTTCACACGCCATCTCTTCAAAATCTCGTATGTTGCGCGGCGGTTCTGGGAATCCTAATTCTTCCAGAAGGTCTGCATTGTAGTAAAGCACCTCCATCGCCCGATCCTGTGGAAAGCCTAGCAGCTGGTCATTAAACTGCGGGAAGCGGGTCGAGTCGATAAATCCTTTGTGAAAGTCAGCTTGCTCAGCTACGGAAAGGCCATATGTGGGGTGTTCAAAGTATGGGTCTAAGACGATTAAGCCACTGCGTGCTTGGTAGTTAGCAATTTGGCCCGGTGTAGCTGAAACCAAGCTGGGTACGTCACCCGTGTTCAGGCCAACCTGCATCTTTTCGAATACCACGCCCAAGTCACCCTCATTTGAGCCATCGACCACAATACCAAATGGATTGGTACTGTTGAAGTCGTTGATGATTGTTTCGACCGCGTCAAATTGACGACCGCTGTTGTTGTGCCACCACGTTACTACAATGCCGTTTAGGTCAAGATCGTCAATCACACCGTACAAGTTGGTGTCGTAGGTGATGTCGGGAAATGCAGCTGAAGTTGCAGCAGCTGCAATCGCCTCACTGGTGGCTTCGGCCGCAGAGATAGATTCTTCTGCAATACTTTGGGCTTCTGCTAAAGCGGCAGCTGCCCGCGTTGACGATGCAGCAGCATTTTGAGCACTTTCTGTGGATGCAATAGACACATTGCGGGCATTGCTATCTTGTAGCTCAGCATTTTCTGTAGCCAAAGCCTCTGCTTCGCGCTGAGCAACAACCAGAGCTTCTTCCAAGTCTGATGTGTCAGCGCAGCCGCTGACGATCAGCATAATAATCAACAGAACAGCTGAAACCAGTTTGGTATGTTTGGACATGTGTAAATCTCCAAGTGTGTTGGTGAATGGTTTTGACAAAGTATCGTGCAGGGCTCCTACAATTATTTACAAACACCAGCGCCAAATTGGCATTTTTGATGTGGGTGTATGCAATTTTTATTTACTAATCATTTGAAAAGATGGGAAATTTTGCTTGCTTGCGGGTGCAAGTTTTCACTGGTGTGTCCATCAATTTTACCATGAAGCCTAACCGCAAGTGTATGTAACTCGTGAACACTTTGGCCTATACAAGGCTATGGATTTGACGAATATTTTTAGCCACTAGGGCTTTGATACTATATTAAATCTTTCAACCCTTAAGGATAGAGTTACACGGCAGCTGACCTCCTGAAATTTTAGGACTCTTTAAGCTACCCATTTCTGATGGATACACATACAATCGTTTGACTATAAAATCTTGAGGTAAAATAAAAATGGCCCATTGGAGTGAATATTTAGACCAAGAATATGATCGGTTTTTTGATGAGTACCTAGACTTTGTCCGTATACCCAGCGTATCGGCTTTGCCTGAGCATGCGGCTGATGTGCGCAAAGCCGGGGAGTGGGTGGTTGCGCGGCTAAAAGCAGCCGGTGTTGAAAATGTCGAGCTGATGGAAACCGGTGGGCACCCGGTTGTTTATGGGGATTGGCTGCACGCGGGCGATGACAAGCCGACGATCATGATTTACGGTCATTTTGATGTCCAACCGGCCGACCCGCTCGAGCTGTGGGATACACCTCCGTTTGAGCCAACGGTGCGCGACGGCCGCATTTATGCCCGCGGTGCATCTGATGATAAAGGGGGTATGGTAACCCCTATTTTTGCCACAGAAGCACATCTCAAAACCAATGGACATCTGCCGGTTAATGTCAAATACTGTTTCGAAGGTCAAGAAGAAATTGGTAGCCCGGACCTGCAGCCGTTTTTTGAAAAGTATCAAGAAAAATTTGCTTGTGATCTAGTCTTCTCATCTGATGGCCTGCTTTACGATGCGGATCAACCGATGCTTCTGTTAGGGTTAAAGGGGTTAACGGGTCTGCAAATTAATGTCACTGGCCCATCGTCAGACTTGCATTCTGGCTTGCACGGGGGTGTCATGCAGAACCCGATTGAGGCGTTGAGTAATATTATTGCCAGCATGCGTCATGAAGATGGGACGATTGCGGTTGAAGGCTTTTTTAATGATGTGGTTGACCCCACTTCGGCCGGCCGTAAGAAAATTGCTGAAATTCCGTTTGATGAAAATGAGTATGCCAGATCGGTCGGCATTACGGAGCTCTTTGGCGAACCGGGTTACAACACGCGGGAGCGGAACTGGCTTCGGCCGACGCTTGAGCTGAACGGTATTTGGGGTGGTTTTCAGGGGGACGGAACAAAAACGGTGTTACCGTCTAAGGCACATGCCAAAATCACGTGTCGTTTGGTCGCCAACCAAGATCCTCCAACAATTTATAAGCTGCTGAAGGCCCATATCGAGAAGCATACGCCACCGGGCGTCACCGTGGAGGTGGAACCCACGGCCGGAACCGGCTATCCCTACCTAATGGCGGCTGACCATCCCGGCAACAAAATTGCGGCCGATGTTTTGCACGAGCTATTTGGCAAACAACCGACCGAAGTGTATGTGGGCGGCTCGATTCCAATTGTGGCCTTTTTCAAGAACTCGCTGAATGCAGACACCGTCAACTTTGGCTGGACTTGCGGTGATGAAAACCTGCATGCACCCAACGAATTTTTCCGTATCGAAAACTTGAAGCGGGGCATGCGCGGCTACTGCATGATACTTGAGGCAATGGTTGATTACGAAGGGTAGATGAATCCAGTGACAGTGTAGAGGCGTACCTACTGGCAGAGGTGAAAAATGGTGAAAAGCAAATTGGGTAATTGGATAATAGCTCTGAGCGTAGTGGTTTATGTTGCGCTCTGGTTTACCTTCATTCCAGAGGGTGGGATTGCAGCCCAGGCTGGTGACTTTTTTGGCGAGATGCTGGCAGGCTCAGCCATGATCTTGATGGGATTTGGCATTTTGCTCTCGACCAAACCCCGCTGGCTTGAACCTTATTTTGGTGGGCTTGACAAAATGTATTGGACCCATCGCCAAGTTGCCATCATCGGTTTTCTGCTCTTGATCGGTCACTTTTATGCTATCCCGACCGGCCCTACCCCGGGCCCTGGATTGTGGATCGGTCAAGCAGCATTTTTTGGGATTGTGATCTCTATTTTGCTGGCCGTGGCCCCGCGCGTGCCGTTTATCAGCAACTTTATCAAGCTGTCTTACGATAAATGGCGCATTGGCCATCGCGTTTTGGGTCTTCTGTTTTTGATGGGCATTATTCACTACTTAATGGTTGAGCCGCTTTCAATGGCAACCCCACAGGGAGTTTGGATGATGATCATCGCTGTGATTGGGGTGCTAGCTTGGCTCTACAAACAAACGCTAGCGCATCGGTATACCCCCTATCTAGAGTATGAAGTTGTTGAAACCAATCGCTTAAATGGGTCGATTATTGAACTGGTGATGAAGCCGCTAGGGGATAAATTAAAACACGCGGCCGGGCAGTTTTTATTTATCCATTTTGAAAACGATGATGTTTTGAAAGAGCCTCACCCTTTCACAATTTCAAGCTCTCCAGATGCGGACGAGCTGCGCATCTCTGTGCGTAACTCAGGGGACTGGACCGGCTATCTGTTTGATCACGTTGAAACGGGGATGGTCGCTTCGATTGAGGGGGGACATGGAATGTTTGACTACAAAGCAAGCAGGAATGACCAAATTTGGATTGCTGGCGGCATCGGTATTACCCCATTTACGAGCTGGATGCGTGATCTGGCAGCCAACCCATCGGCTGATAAAAAGATCGATTTTTTCTATACGGTGCGCAGTTCAAGCGATGTGATTTTTTTTGACGAGTTTGAGGCGGCCGCAAAAGAACATCCCAACTTATCGGCCCATTTACGGGTGTCTAACGATAAAGGGCGCTTAACAGCCGCAAATGTTAAAGCCACAGTTAGTGGTGATATTTCAAAGCGGTCTGTTTACCTGTGTGGGCCCGTCCGCATGGTAGAAGGGTTTGCAGACGCGTTCAAACGGATGGGCGTTCCGGCCGAAAACATTCACTTTGAAGAATTTAATTTCAGATAGTTGCTTTCTCTTCCATTAAGCCTACTAAATTCCCATCGGGGTCTCTTAAAAATGCCAGCCATAGCTCATGGTCTGGCATTTTTGCTGCTAGCTCTGGCCCTCGTTCCGCCGTCGCTCCTTTTTCAACCATTTTTTCGTAGCTGGTTTCAATATCATCTGCCCGAAGGTACAAAATTGAATTTTTACCCGGTGCTGTATTTGAACCCAACGCTTCGCTGAGCATAATGCGGGTGTCACCCGCCTGTAAAAAGGCGAGCTGAGGTCCAGCGCTAAACAAAAACGGGATTTCTAGAATGTCTTTGTAGAAGGGGAATACTTTTTCTACATTGCTGACGGTAATACCGATCTGACCAATAATTTTGGGGGAATCTGAACGCATAATTTATCCTCCGGCGGTGGGCAAGTTTAACCGATTCCGACCAAAATGAGTCCTGCTAAAATGACAGTAATCCCGATAATTTTCGGCCGATGGCGGGGCTCTCCTTGCAGCGTCATGCCTAAGATCGCCCCGATAGGAATGCTCAACTGTCGAAACGCGGCTACATAGCTGACGTTGGTGACAAAAGCCATCGCCGCCAGAGCCAGCCCATAGGTGGCCATGATCACCACGCCGGTTATTAAGGCTGTTTTTAAAATCGAGCGATCACCTGCGATTTGACGCAGTGTCTCCCGTTCCGGCCGATAACAAACCGTCACCAGCCATGCGAAGACGGCCGTGCTTGTCGTTTGTAGGGCGATATATATGAGAGTGATTGACCGATTCCCAAGCGAAACGCTAGGGGTTTCACGCATGAAGTGGAGTCCCACATCATCAATCATGGTGTAGCCGGTGGTGCCAACGGCGGCTAAAAGGGCGAATAAGTAGACCGGACTGAAGTATTCATTGAGTTTAAATTCATGAAAAGTGATGAGCGGCAAAACCAAACAGCCGATGACGATCAGCGCCATCCCACTGTACCCGAGCCAGCTGATTGCATCACCATTACCCAGCATGATGGTGATAAGGGCGACAAACAAGACGGGGAGCGCACGAGCCATAGGGTAAGCAAAAGAAATATCACCTCGACGATACGCCCCTGCCAGACCGATCAAATAAACAGCCTGAGACATGCCTGTTAGGATGACCCACCCCCACAAAATGGTGGGAAACTTCCCTAGAGCTGTTCTGTGGAATACCAAATTAGGTAGCATGACGACCGCACCGCTGGTGGCTGCCAGCGCAAAAAAAGCCAGTGAAGGACTTGAGCGTTTGCTGACGAGGTTCCAGCCCGCATGAAAAAATGCGGATGTGAGTATGAGGAGCGTTGCGGTGAGGGTCATAGGGTAGGTAGTGAGTCTATCACCAGACCTGCTGCTCCTCAAAAGCTATAGCTGGCTGACGGGTACTTTGAGATAGGGTTTCAATAAGTTGATCGCTTGCTGCACCCCGTCTTCCTGTTTAATAGCTTGACCGATAGCGGCCGCGTTTTGGGCTATTTCTCCGTTGGTGGTTAGCTCGCGCAAACCGGCCGCTAGCTTTTCGACCGTCAGTTTCTTCCTTCGGATCGGCCTCGGGCCTGCGCCTAGATCATATACCCGGCTTCCCCAATAAGGCTGATCTGCAAAGTAAGGGATGACAAGCGAAGGTTTGCCCGCGCGCAGTCCGGCCGAAGTTGTACCTGCTCCCCCGTGGTGCACCACACCGGCCATTTGCTCAAACAGCCAGCTATGGGGAATGTTCCCAGATTGCAGGTAAATCGAGCCTGGCAGGTCTGCTGAGACGAGGTTGGCCCATCCGGCTGAGAGAACACATCTTACGCCTGAGTTCTTGACCGCATCAACAATCAGGTCAGATAGTTTATTGGAATCGCTGTCCACCATCGATCCAAAACCGATGTAAACGGGAGGTGGTCCAACGGCTAAAAATTGCTCAAGATCAGAAGGTGGCTGCCAATCCTCGGGTGTTGGCACAAACCAATAGCCGGTCGTTTTGTGTCCAGAGGATCGATCTGCTGGAGGTGGCACGACGGTTGGGCTGTACGCATGCAGGGTTAATAACTCTTCTAGCTTTGGATAGGGACCCCAAAATCGCTCTTTTGGTAACCCCAGATGATTAGAACGCCAATTCTGTGTGATGCGTCGGAACGGCTGCCACATGACTTGCTCCACAAATTTGTATGCAAATCGGTTGTAGGCACGGGTTAAACCCGGTATACCCAAATTGAGAACAGGCGCACCGGCCGGAGGGAAATCGCTGGTGGTTCCCATGATTGGCTGTAAGTGCACCATAACGGCCGGGATTTGCCATTTTTCAGCCAGATGGAAAGAAAGTGAGCCAAATAGAGAGTAGAGAATCAAACTGCTCCCTTTTGTTCCCTCTTCAATTTCAACCAACATTTTTTCGAAAGTAGGTTTGCCAAGTTTGATTAAATTGGTGATCAGCGATACTGGATTATTGTCTGACTTTAACCATGCTTGACCATCATCGCTCTGAAGCAA
>JBCCSO010000147.1:0-9126 GCA_039199965.1 Chloroflexota bacterium
ATTAAGGTTACAGCCGATTTATGGCTGACCAAACCGTTTTATGGTGGATCAAAAAAGATTTTCGCCTAACCGATAACCCTGCGCTGTGTGCGGCCCTGCGCGCGGCCGGGTGCGTGATCCCGGTTTTTGTGTTTGAACCGGCCTTGCTAAAAGCCGAAGAAACCTCTGCTTTTCACGTAGCAGCATGGTGTGATGCGCTGGCCGATCTAAAAGATCGATTGGGCCGCTTCGGTGGAGAGCTGCTTATCCTGAACGATCATTTGCCAGAAGCCTTTGATGAGCTGCATCAAACAGTCCCGTTTTCAGCCATCTATTCACATGAAGAAGTCGGGGGCAACGTTACTTTTCAAAGAGACAAACAGGTCGCCCAGTGGTGCAAAACGGCCGGAGTCAAGTGGCACGAGCTGCGCCAAACGGCCGTATTTCGGGGTAAAGACGTTGATCGCGATGACCGCACCGATTTGTGGAATCGATTCATGAAAGCGGGTGCACAGCCCATCCCGCAGCCGCAAGATTTGGCCCGTTTGCAGGTGCCTGCCGCAGCACAGCCACTGGCTTACAGCGGCGAGCTTTCTGCCAAGGCGTTTGGCCATCCCCTAACACCCAGCCAGCAGGCTAGCAGACAGCGCGTCAGTGAAACGGCGGCCGAAGAAACGCTCAACTCGTTTTTATTCGAGCGGGGCATCGGCTACAGCGGCGGAATTTCATCCCCCAACACGGCGTTTGATGTCGGCTCCCGCCTATCTGTTCATTTGGCGTGGGGCACCATCACCGGCCGACGGGTGTTTGCGGCCGCCAATGCGCGCATGAAGGCGCTGCAGGGCATCGGCGGGCCGGGGGGTCAAAAGTGGCGCAACTCAATCCGCAGCTTTACCTCCCGCCTGCACTGGCGAGATCATTTTATGCAGCGGCTTGAAACGGAGCCCCAAATGGAATTTGAGCCGCTCTGTCGGCCGTTTGCCACCTTGCCTACACCGGGCGACCGATTTTTAGATGAGTGGATAGCGGGCCAAACCGGCTGGCCCCTAATCGATGCCTGTATGCGCTGCGTGGCTGAAACCGGTTTTCTCAACTTTCGCATGCGGGCACTGGTCGTTTCGGCCGCCTGTCACGGGCTGCGCATCAACTGGTACTTGGTCCATGCACCATTGGCCCGCTTCTGGGCCGACTATGAGCCGGGGATTCATTTCTCACAAATTCAAATGCAGGCGGGGATGGCAGGCATCAATCAGCTAAGGGTTTACTCGCCGGACAAGCAGTTTGCAGAGCAGGACCCTGACGCCATATTCGTGCGCCGGTGGGTGCCGGAGCTGGCTCATTTGTCAGCGGCCGAAATCCAGCTGCGCCACATGCAGCCGATTCCGGGCTATCCCAAGCCGCTGGTTGATTGGGAGACTTCATCCAAACAGATGAAGGCAGACTACTTTGCCATTAGAAAGCGGCCGGAAACAAAAATTGCCGCCTTGGCCGTGTATGAAAAGCACGGCTCCCGCAAGAAGGCACGGACGTTAACTCCTGTAAAACAAAGCCGCCCAAAACAAGATGATGGGCGGCCGAAGCAGGCGAGCTTGTTTGATTTATGATAAATCAAATTTGTGTGCAATCATTCAGGTTTCTTTCGAGAACCGCCACAAGTGCGGGGCACTCCACAGTCAATTTCTGGTCAATGAAACTATTTCATGGGGAGTGCCCCGCACTTACACACGGTTCTCATGATTGAAAACATTTTCATACCCTACCGGAATGGTTACATTTATTTATGCTTTAAGAATTTTCTCTGGAAGGTTTGCGAATCTCATCAGCAGAAGGGAAATCTACCCATGCTCCCTCCAATGCCAGTACTGAAGCAGGCCAATCATTTTTTAGTTTTTCCTCAATGATTGCAGCAATCCAGCGGCTCTTTGAAATATTCATTGCTTCGGCCGCTTTACGCACTTTGAACTCCAGCTCATCATCCAAATTAATTGTGACTTTTACTTGAGCCATTTGCATCACCTCTTGAATAAATTTGAAGGCTTCCCTGATTTTAGATGTCTATCCCATTATCGGCTAGATGGTCATTGATTTTGACCACCTGTCCGGTCTTGATCGACTCCTGAGCGGCCGAAGCCACCGCAATCGACCACAGGCCTTCAAGCGCGGTAGCCGTAGGGGTCTCAATCCCATCAATGTTGTTCACAAAATCGATATGCTCCATGAACGTGGCGCCATGATGGCCTGTCGCCTGAATGCGGGCCGGATAATTTGGCGTAATCCGCAGCGACGGCTGACTATCCCCTCGATTAATATCGATACCGGTACCGGACGATGACTGCGGCAGAAAGTCTTCTTTTTCCCATGCTTTTAAGTGCCCCTCATCCCCGCAAATGATTAGCTCTTCATAGAAGAATGGGGCAAACATGCACAGATTAAAGCTGGCCCGTACCCCGTTTTCATAATTGACAATGACCAGCGCGTTATCAAGAATGTCAGACGTTTTGCCCTCATATTCATACCCTACAAAGTTGACCGCTTGGCCGCCTGAAGCATACACATCCACCGGCCGGGCACCCGCAAACAGATTGAGCAAATCAAAGTAGTGGCAGCATTTCTCGACAAGAGTATCTCCAGACAGCTCTGAGAACTTATTCCACTGATCAACCTTGTCCAAGAAAGGGATGCGGTGTTCCAAAATACTAATCGATTTGATGTCACCTACTACTGAACCATTCGATCCGTTCCCCCCTTTAACCTGATTGATCACCTCACGATAAGTGGGTTTGTAGCGATACTGAAGGCCGATTTGGAAAACGCCGTTGTACTCTTCACTAATCTCATAAATGGTGTGAGCATCCTGCAAATTTGTTGCGATGGGCTTCTCGAGCATGATGTGCTTGCCAGACTTGATCGCTTCTTTGACCAGATCAATATGAGTGTAATTGGGGGTGGCAATGATAAGCCCATCCACTTCGGGGTCCATGCAGGCTGCTTCAAGCGACTGGTGGACTTTCAATTCATCATTTGAATATTGAGCAAACTGAGCTTTTGCCCCGGCTACACTCCCCTCATTAGGATCAAACACCCCTTTGACGGTGGCCCGGCCCTCTAGCATGGTAACGCGAATGTGCTCTTGCCCCATGATGCCGGTGCCAATGACATTAAACTTGTACTTTGGTTTTTCACCAGCCAAAAAATATTTGTCGCCTTCTGGCAAGTAGTTGAAAGCCGGGTTTCCTTGATAAATCCGACTGCTGATCATTTTACCTTTGCTCATTTGTTACCTTCGGAAAGTATGAAGTTAAAAGTGTTTGGTACAAAGCGGTGGCTGCATGGCACATCCTACAAGCGTTCGAGTCCTGATTCTATGCCTCAAACTTTATACTTTTCACTTTTTCCGCCCGATTCTAATCCGGCCGATTATTGGATGTCCATAGGCTTTTGTATCGTGCTTTTTTAAGTCAAGTCGCTGAACGGTACAATTAAACACCAGTTTGCCTAATCGCTATCATCCAAACAAACATGTAAGGAGTAATCACTTGAAAACATACCGCATCCCCAATACTGATCTTGACGTTTCCCGCTTGGCCTTTGGCACATGGCACATGGGGGGCACATGGGATAAGACACCACCCACTGATGATCTGTACGAACGGGCAGGCAGCCTGCTCGATGCGGCCGTTGACAACGGCATCAATCACATCGACTTGGCTGATATTTATACCTTTGGTAAATCTGACCTCGTAGTGGGTGATGCGCTCAGCAAACGGCCGGGAATGCGCGACAAGTTAGTCCTTCAAGAAAAAGTGGGGATTGTGATTGGCGGCAACCCGGATTTTGGCCCTCCCGGCCGATATGACTTCAGCACAGACCATATTGTGCGCGAGGTAGAAGGCAGCCTCAAACGGCTCAACACAGACTACGTCGACATTTTAGCCCTCCATCGGCCGGATCCACTGTTTGAACCAGAAGAAGTTGCGGCCGCATTCGACCAACTACAAAGCAGCGGCAAAGTGCGCTATTTCGGGGTCAGCAACCACAATTGGGCCCAAATTGATCATCTGCAAAAGTATATTGACCAGAAACTTGTGGTCAATCAGGTTGAGCTCAACATTATGCACCACTACCTGATCAGCGATGGAGTGACAGCCAACATGGTGAACACCACGCCGTATGCAGGCGCGATGGGCACACTCGATTACTGTCGCATGAACGACATCATGATTCAGGCGTGGTCCCCAGTTGCAGGTGGCTCTATCTTTAACCCAAGTGATGACGCCCCTGAAAATGTAAAGGCGGTTGCGGCTCTGCTGGTTGACTTAGCGGCCGAAAAAAATACAACGGCTTCAGCTATCGCATTTGCATGGCTCTTGCGCCATCCGGCCGGTATTCAGCCGATTGTGGGCTCACTCAACCCAAAGCGGATTCCAGAAGCAGTTCCGGCCGATGATGTCGAGATGAGCCGTCAAGAATGGTATCGCTTGCTAGAGGCAGCGCGCGGCGCAGGTGTCCCGTAGTCAGTCTGTCAGTAGGTCCGTGGATCAGTAGGTCGGTAGGTCAGTTCACAACTGATCCACTGACCCACAGATTCACCGACTACCGTTTCATTATCTTCAGCACATTCCCATCGGGGTCCAGCATGTCTACAAACGTTGAGCCATCATTTCCACTGTGAATCATCCCCTCATTCAAGTGCCCTTTTTTAAGCAGGTCGTTTGCCAGCTTGTCGAACTCTGCGGCCGGCAGTGACAGATGAAAGTCTACGCTACCGCCAATTTGACCGTCGCCGCCGCCCATCCCCGGCACGTATAATGCCATGCTGAAATCCCCAGATGAAAGCTGAGCCCAGCCATATTCTGCGGCCGCAAAATCAATATTTAGGCCCAAGTTGTCTGCATAAAATTGGCTTGAAACATCCACATTTTTGACAGGAATTTTCAAGAGCTTGAGCTGATAATTTAAATTTGATGTCACTCGTGTTTCTCCTCGTAAGCTACACTGAACTGGAACGGTAAGATTGTACCGATTTATTAAGGCAGATTGTGCGGCTGATGTACCATAAAATCAAATATCAATTTGCAGTAGTTGAGGCACAAATGAAAAAAGCAATTTGCTCATTTTTCTTGATATTCTCATTAATGATGGTGACTGGCTGTGATGAGCCCACGGAAGAAATAGCGCTTGAAAACTTAGAGGGGACCAACGCGATGGTTTACCACGGGGTACATGATCCAGCTCAACTTGTGGCAATGGATGATTATTTAATGCTATTTGCTAGCCCGGTTGAGTGGTCCGGTTTAGCCTTCAGCAGAAACGAATGGGAACTGTTGGGCGATGACATGTACGGTAGCGAATCACCTGAGTGGTACGCAGGAGAAAATGCCTTCTGGGCTCCGTCTATTTTTGAAGTGGAACCAGGCCGATTCCGACTCTACCATTCGGCCGTTGAAGATGAAGATGGGGGCGGTTCTAAAATCGGCTTCTCAGAGGTGGTGGGCACCGCGCCTAACATCCAGTTTGAAATACAGCCTGATTATGTGGTTGAATCTCGTGATCCTGAAGAGGCATTTGCTATTGACCCGGCCGTCTTCCGTGATGATGATGATCGAGACTGGCTGGTTTACGGCTCACACGGGGCCGGTATTGTAATGGTAGAGCTTGATCCAGAGACAGGCTATTTGGCGGATGAACCTGACAACAAACTGTGGGGCCCAGAGGATGAGCGCTTTACCACAATTGCCAACTACGGCGGTGATTTGGAAGAAAATAATGTTGAAGCTGCCTATGTCTACAATCATCCAAAAACCGATTTTTACTACCTATTCGTCAATTGGGATCGCTGCTGCAACGGGCTTGAGAGCAGCTACAACATCCGCATCGGCCGCTCAACGTCGCCCACGGGCCCCTATCTCGATCGAGATGGAAATGATCTGGCAGACGGCGGAGGCACGATCTTTTTAGATACGGTAGGCAACATTTTAGGCGATGAGCGTTTTCACGGGCCGGGACATGCGGGCATCTATCAGCACACTGACGGCCGGTACTATTTCTCTCATCATTTCTACGACAGGGAGCTAGATGGAGAGGCAGCTCTAGCCATCTGGCATCTTGATTGGGACGATGACTGGCCGGTAGTCAACACTGCAGACGTGGTTGATTTTTCTAACTAAGGCCGTTTTTAAACCACTCTTCCCTCAAAACCCCCATCTTAATCGAGTCATAGTAAACCCCGTTGTAATAGCGGACTTTGCGCAGGGTGCCTTCTACCTGCATGCCGATGGCTTTAGCACAGGCGATCATACGCGGATTACCAGACCATGTGGTTAGACCTACCCGCTCAATCTCAAACCGATTGAACATATGCGTTACCCAAGCGGTTAATGCCTTTCGGCCGATGCCTTTTCCCCACTGCCCCTGTGCGTAAATCGCAATCCCAATTTCAAGCCAGCGGGTGTCCTCACTTTCCCAATAGTATGTAACCGTGCCAACCGGCTTCCCATCCAAATCAATAACCCGCGCCAAATCCCCCTCTGAAAGCCTCACAAAAAATCGTTTGCTAAAGTTTTCCATGGTGGGTGTGGTGTATGGAAAATAGGGCCCGTTAAATTTGGTCCATTCTTCCTCTTCGGTGATGAGTTTAAAGAGCAGCTCTTTGTCAGATGGAATCGCACTTCTTACAACAATACCGTCAAATTCTAACTGTTTATCATCTAGTTCTTCTGCCATTTCTAGAGCGTACATCCGGTCATCGTTTTACGCATTAGCAATGTTAGATTCGCATCTATTCATCGATTTCAAATTGACAGCACAAGGGTGAGAAATTATTATAGTCTCAACAAGCGGACCAAGGTCCACTTAACAAAAAAGAGGCATCAGCACATGATTAAAGAAACAGAATTCCAGATTGATGAGAAGCTAAAAATCGGGTTGACCACGTTAAAGGTTAAGGATCTTGCGGGCATGGTCGATTACTACACCCAAGCCATCGGTCTAAGCTTGCTTGAAAAAGATAGCGCTTCGGCCGTTCTTGGCATCAAGGCTGACAATCTACCCATCCTTAAATTGATTCATAAACCAAACGGCACAGCGTATCCTAATGCAACAGGGCTGTTTCATTTAGCCATCCTGCTGCCAACCCGCGCAGATTTAGGTCACTGGCTAAAACATTTTGCCCAAACACGTCAATTAGACGGTGCAGGGGACCATCTGGTCAGCGAAGCGCTTTACCTTTATGACCCAGAAGGGAACGGCCTTGAAATCTATCGTGACCGGCCGCGCAGCGAGTGGCCCACCGGTCCCAACGGTAAGATCAAAATGGACACGCTAGCGGTTGATATTCCGGCCGTTTTGGCAGAAGCGCCAGACAAACCGTTTCAAACTATGCCCAGTGGCACCATGACGGGCCATGTCCATTTACAAGTGGATGATGTCAGCAAGGCGCAAAACTTTTACCACACGGTGCTGGGCTTCGAGACCACCGAATACTTTTCAGATCAAGCCGGTTTCTTTGGTGCGGGCGGTTACCACCATCACATCGGTGCAAATGTTTGGCGTTCTCGTGGTGCAGCCCCTCCTCCAGCAGATGCGTTAGGGCTTGACCGATACGAACTTATTTTTTCCTCGCAGGCAGAGCTTGATAACGTGATTGGACGTTTAAACGCTGCTGGCACTGATTATGTAGAAAGCGATGCGGCCGTAGAAGTGAGAGACCCGGCCAGCAATCTTGTAATTTTAAAAAGCTAACTTCTTAGAAAAGAGACAAATATCATGAATAGAATTCAAGGCATCCATCACATTACGTGCATGACCGCCAACCCCCAGCAAAACCTAGATTTTTACACCAAAATTTTGGGGCAGCGCTTTGTAAAGCGCACTGTTAATTTCGATGATCCCGGCACCTACCACTTCTACTACGGTGACAATGTCGGTAGCCCTGGCACCATCATGACCTTCTTTCCGTGGGCCCACATCGCCAAAGGGCGGCGCGGCAACGGAGAGACGTTGGCGACTGCATATGCAATCCGGTCGGAATCAGTAGGCTGGTGGCAAAAATGGTTAGATGAACACAACATTGAACACACGCTCGAAACTCGATTCGGTGAAAACGCTATCGTATTTGCTGACCCAGAAGACATGGTGATTGAGCTAATTGCGACTGGCGAATCTTATGTCCCGGTCCACTGGGAAAATGGCCCGATTCCGGCTGATCATGCACTTCAAGCGTTCCACAGCGTGACGCTGGGTGTACACGATGCAACCCCAACGGCCGCTCTACTAACCGGTAGCTTCGGCTATGAGTTGGTTGGTGAAGAAAACAATCGCGTCCGATTTAGGGGCGCAGGTGAGTATGCTCAATTCATTGACCTGCTCGTTCGCCCCGGCCATGCGCAAGGGCGTTTGGGAGCAGGCTCTGTCCATCATGTTGCCTTCCGCACAGTAGATGACAGCGAGCAGCTTGAGTATCTAGATGCACTGCGCGCGGCTGGACACATGGCGACGGATGTCAAAGATCGGCAGTATTTCCACTCGATCTACTTCCGTGAACCAAACGGCACCCTGTTTGAGGTGGCAACAGATGCGCCGGGCTTTTTGTATGACGAACCGGTTGAGTCACTGGGTGCAGAGCTTAAGCTCCCCGTATGGCTTGAACCCCATCGGGAAAAAATTGAAGACAGGCTGCCAGCAATTCATTTGGACAGCTACGCCTAGCAAGTGACGATTGACGAATTTGGATTGACGATTATGCACGAACACACACCCATCGCACAGGCGGGCTTGCCGCCTGAAGAAGCCAAAGCGGCCATGATTTTGGTTCACGGCCGGGGGGCAACCGCCCCCAGCATTTTGACGCTAGCCAACGAGTTTCAGCTAGAGGGCTTTGCCTTTTTGGCACCGCAGGCTTATCAAAACACGTGGTATCCCAACAGCTTTCTAGCCCCCATGGAAGCCAATCAGCCCGGTCTCGATTCAGGCCTAGCCAAGATTGGGCAGATCGTCGAGCAAATTGAAGCGGCTGGCATTCCGGCCGAAAAAATTATGATCGGTGGCTTCTCGCAAGGTTCTTGTCTTTCCAGCGAATATGTGGCGCGGAACGCCAAAAAGTATGGGGGACTGTTTGTCCTCTCGGGCGGGGTGATTGGCCCACCGGGA
>JBCCSO010000148.1:0-9110 GCA_039199965.1 Chloroflexota bacterium
CAGAATGACTTCAAGCACCTGCTTTTCCATAATGGGGTGGCCGATTTGAACCGATGAGCCAGCAATATCACCGGTAGAAACGTCCATCTCCATAGAAGAGAACGTTGCGCCACGCAGGCCGTCGCGACCAGTCCGGCCGCCCAGTGCCACGACCAAGTCGCCTGCCTGTGGCTCTGTCACATGGCTGCCAACGGGCAAAATGCCCAAGCAGCCCGCGTAAACCAGCGGGTTCGCCACATAGCCGGGGTGATACATGATTGCCCCGTTGACCGTGGGAATCCCCATCTTGTTGCCGTAATCTTCAATGCCCGCAATCACGCCAGAACGAACGCGGGCTGGATGCAAAACCCCTTCTGGTAGGCTGTCTCCGTCGATGTCCTGAGGGCCAAAACAGAGAATGTCTGTATTCGCAATCGGCCGTGCACTGACACCCAGCACGTCCCGAATGCAGCCCCCAATGCCGGTGTTGGCCCCGCCAAACGGCTCAAGGGCCGATGGATGATTATGCGTTTCAACTTTGAATGCGAGGTCAAAATCTTCGGTAAAAGCGACGATTCCGGCGTTATCCACCAAGGCAGATTTGACCCAAGGTTTGGCTACTTTGTCGGTGGCTGCGCGCAGATACGTTTTTAAAATGCCATCAATTGTTTCTGTTTCACCGTCTGGGCCGGTGTAGTCAATCTTGGCTCTGAAGGTTTTGTGGACACAATGCTCGCTCCACGTTTGAGCCAGCATTTCTAGCTCTAAATCGGTTGGTTCGCGCCCCTCACCCCGATACCAAGTTTGTACAGCCTGCATTTCTTCAAGGTTCATGCTCAGGCGGCGCTCTTGGCTGATGCTGATCAGCTCATCGTCATTGGCTTTGGTTAGTGGGATGGTTTCCACCAAGCCGTCCCCTTCTGAGTATTCGACAAACGGTGGGGTGATCGGCCGGTTGACGGCCGTTTGTTGCACCACGGGGTTTGAGAAAACCTTTTCGGCCAGCGTGTTCAAAATGACCTGATCTAACCCATCCTCTAAAATAAAAATTTGCCCTGTAGTGGCTCGATCTAGTGGGATGCCGAGAAGCTCGGCCGCGTGCATCAGGTTTTCTGCGGCCGGATCGGTCACCCCCGGAAGCGGCGTCACCTCAATAGTTGTGTGCTGCTTTCTATCTCTCGTCTCTCTACTCTCTTCTATTTCAAAGCTCTCCGTCACCGGATCAGCCAACAGCTCTTGGCTAATTTGCTCAACCTGAGCCTGCGAGAGGTCACCGCGTAAGAGGTAAAGTCGGCCGGCAAGGCATGAATTTAGATCAGCGATATTGAGCTGTGCGGCCGCCTGCACATATTTTCCCGGTTTGCCAGAGCGATACTCCGGCTTTTGAAAAACTTGAACGCGCCAAGTTGTGAGCTTCTCTTCCATAGTTTGGTGATAAGTGACAAGCATGAAGTGTGAAGTGATCGATTGGTATCCGACTTATCACTTTGCACTTTATACTTAAAACTAAAAACGCAGCACTCTAATCTTTCTAGAGAACTGCGCGTTTAAAGGGCAAAATAAAAAACTCCCGCGTTCCTGAATTTGGTTGCGAGAGTTTTACAAATTTCCTGTAGATGTGTCTGTACCCTGACAGCGATTGCCCCATGAATTTGGGTACAACGTTTCGCTGGCCTGAATCAGACGAATCATGGCAGAAGTATACTCGAACGGCCGTGGTTCTCCCACTATTCAGTTTGTCCAAACGAGAATGTTTATCGTTGGTCATTATGCAAAATTGTCCAACCTTTGTGCTTTGGTGTGACCTCTACTCGTCCGTTCTCTTGTATGCTAGACTTGACGTGATGCCACAAGTTTAGGACAGGAGAAGATTGGAAAGTTGACATTACTTGAGGAAATTCAATCAAAAGAACATCTGTCGAGCGTGAATGCTCAAGTCGCATCTCGCGGCCGAAAATATTTTAGAGATGGAAAAGTTGAGCTGGTTCACTTAGAGGATCGACATGCACACTTGCACGTTGAGGGGAGCTATGACAATGAGTATTGCGTTGATATTGAATTAGACAGCGATGGTGACCTTAAATTTTATTGTGATTGTCCGGCTTACGAAGATTGGGACCTGTGCAAGCACATTGTGGCGTCTGTTTTACATTTAAGAGAGCTTGCCAAAAACGAAGATCGACTTAATTCAGGGCGACCCAAACTAGGTAAAGAGCTCTCGCGCGTTGATGACATGCGCTGGCGTTATAGATTAGATTCAACCATGAATCAAATTGTCTATGGTAGCTCGGGCACTAGCAGCCGCAGAACCCAACCGTATCTTCTCTTTTTTAGTTTGTACAAAACGTATTATCAGCGTCGCGTTTATGCACTTAAAGCCAGAGCCAGTCAATTACCAGAATATTTGTATGACCCAGCAGAGAAGAAGCGAATTGGGACCGATGAAGATTTTCAAAAGTTTGTTATGTCAGGTGCCTTAAACGGCTCAAATATGACTGTTGTCTCTGCCAATACCCAGCTTGACCCTCAGATGTGTCTGAATGTTCCCAAGTCTCTGATTGCTATGGTCAATGTGATTAAAAGTGCTGGATATTACTACGGTGAAACGGAACTGACCGGTGATATAGCTTCACTTCTTGATCTGGGGGCAGAGATTTATACGGGGTCTCAACAGCAACCTTTGAGAAAGCAGCTAAACGTTCTCTCAGGGAAAAGTGAAGCTGCTTTGAGTTTAGGGTATGAGGATGACGTTTTGGTGGTTAGCCCTGAGATTCGTGTAGACGAGGAGAAGATTCAGCTGAGTGAGACCAACGTAGAAGTGCTCGATCAAAAAGAATCTATATTGCGCGTGGGTGATTCGATTGTTGTACTAGGAGAGGTCAATACGGGTGTATTTTCAATGGCAGAGGGGAATCAAGAGCTACGATTTAACCCGGCCGAAGCGGACTTTTTCCTAAATACATATTTGCCACCGCTTCTTGATTCTGTACCGTTAGTTGGAGATGCTATCCATTGGACAGATGTACATGGATTGACCCCTACAAAGCAGCTCTATATTTTTGAAGACAAAAAATCTAATAAAAAAGACAGTCTATTGGTCTCTCTGTCTTTTAAATATGGGGACCACGTTGTGCCTTATATTGAGACATGGTCTGATCACCGTATCTTGCGTGATGAAACCCGGCCGAATGAATTAGCCTTTGTCAAAGTCTATGTAGACGCAGATTATGAGCTAGATGTGAAGTCAAATGTATCGGGCACTAGAAGCGGCCTAAAGAAAGCCCCTAATCCTCATAGTGATCCAGCGTTATTTTCACTACGGGCTAACATAGACCCAATTGACTTTTTGTTACGCAAAATTCCCACTTTAGTCGCAGATGGATTTGAAATTTTTGGAGAGGACACGCTCAAATCTATCAAGGTCAATCGGCACAAACCGACTTTGTCTCTAAATGTCTCATCTGGCATTGACTGGTTTGATGTACAGGCTCTGGTTCAGTTTGGGGACATGAGCGTCTCTCTGCCAGAAATCCGCAAAGCGGTGCGAAAGAAGGAACAGTTTGTTAAATTAGCAGACGGCTCGATAGGGGAAATACCGGCCGAATGGCTCGATAAATACAAACATCTGTTTAATTTAGGCCAACAAAACGAAGATGGCATCCGTTTCGACTCTCATCACCTAACCCTGATTGACCAGCTCTTGGAAGAAGCTGATCAGGTTAGCTTAGACGACAAATATACGGAGCGGCTGCAAAAGCTCAAATCATTTGAAGGTATAAAAGAAGTGCCGCTGCCTGCTGGGTTTAAAGGAGAACTGCGGCCGTATCAGAAAGCTGGCTATGATTGGCTTCACTTCTTGCAGGAGTTTCAGTTTGGTGGCTGCTTGGCCGATGACATGGGGCTGGGAAAAACGGTACAAATGTTGGCCTTCTTGGCATCTATTCATGAAAACGAGGTAGATGCAGCACCATCCCTTATTGTTATGCCCAGATCACTGCTATTTAACTGGGAAAGGGAAGCTGAGCGGTTTACGCCTACATTGAAAACACTCATTCACTTTGGGAACGATCGACAGAAAAATACGGACCACTTCGGTGAGTATGATCTCATCTTTACAACATACGGTATTATGCGACGTGATATTGAAATGCTGAAAGCTTATCAATTTTACGCTATTGTTTTAGATGAATCGCAGGCGATCAAGAGCCCGGTGACGCAAGTATCAAAAGCGAGCAGATTATTGAAAGGGGCGCATAAGCTCACGATGAGTGGCACACCTGTAGAAAACTCTACATTTGAACTGTGGTCACAATTTGCCTTTTTAAACCCCGGGCTATTAGGCGGCATTGATTACTTTAAACGAGAGTTTGGCAATCCAATTGAGAAAAAGCAGGATGAAGATGCCGCCAAGTTTTTAAAAGGGATGGTATACCCGTTCATACTCCGGCGGACCAAGCAGCAGGTTGCGCCAGATTTGCCACCACGCACAGATGAAATTGTGTATACCAAAATGGAGCCAGCTCAGCGCAAATTTTATAACAAGACACGGGATGAATATCGGGCACAGCTTTTGGGCTTGGTTGCAGAGCAGGGTGTGAATGGGGCTCGTATGAAGGTGTTAGAAGGGCTGCTGCGTTTGCGTCAAATCTGTAATCATCCCAAATTGGTCAAGAGCACGTTTAAAGGGGAATCTGCTAAGATGGAGCTTTTGATGGAGCGGTTAGAGAATTTGGCTCAACCCGATGAAGAGGGTCGGCCGCATAAGGCTTTAATCTTTTCACAATTTGTTCAGATGCTAAAGCTGGTTGAAGCCGAGCTAAAAAAGAGGAAGCTGCCTTATGTCTATTTAGATGGGCAAACACGCAAGCGGCAAGAGCGAATTGACGCTTTTCAAAATGATCCAGATATTCCATTTTTCTTGATTAGTTTGAAAGCTGGCGGTGTGGGGCTAAACCTGACTGCGGCAGATTATGTGATTCATGTCGATCCTTGGTGGAACCCTGCCGTAGAAATGCAGGCAACTGATCGAACCCATCGTATTGGACAAGACAGGCCTGTTTTCGTCTATAAATTAATTACTGAGAACTCTGTTGAGGAAAAGATTTTAGAATTACAGCAGCGGAAACAAAAATTGGTTGATCAACTTATATCAACAGAGAGTAGTTTCTTTAAGAACCTGAACGCAGATGATATTCAAGTGCTGTTTAGTTAGGACGTTCGAAGATTCAATCTGACTTATTTGATGCTATTCCTGCCATAGAGCAGATTTTTGAATCGGCCGATTACCGATATCCAATAAACTACTGTCTGGTAGGGAGATATCTACTTCCACACAGAATTGAATCTAGGATCAGTTGAGTTTACTTGTATTCGCTTGTAATCTGAGCGGCACCTTGATTTTACCTTACGAGCCAGCTTTAGAGCCCATGAAAAACAGAAAAAATAAGTATGGAGTACTAGCCTAAAACGGCTTGTTCACGTTAATTTGCTTTGCCTGTGTGTTATCGTTTGCAGGTGGCCTAAATGGGCTTTCTGTAGCAAATCACACCCCCCTAAAATTACAATTTTGATTGGAGAACAACACGTGATGAAATTTAATCTTCGACGCATTTTTTTATTGCTTGGCATGCTTTTTATGGTGGCATGTACTCAGCCAGAAGTTGAGCCGGGATTACAAGATGTCCCAACGGTTGACGAGCCAACTCAAGAAGTGATGGCTACCGCCACAGATGTTCCTACGAGCACCCCGGAACCTACCCAGACTCCGGTTTCATCTGCAACACCTACGGCTTTGCCCACAGATATTCCAACTGAGATGCCAACTGAAGAGCCAACCGAGGAGCCAGAAGTATCTATCGATATTGTGGTCGAGGAAGATATGCCTGAAGAGTCTGAAACTGGTCAAATGAGTGAGCTTGATGAGTTTGCTGACCTGTTTGGGATGGAAATTTTGTCTGAAGGCAGCACCCTTTCTATGGATGCTATTGGCGTGAGTTTTGAGATTCCGGAAGGCTGGAGCGGGATTCAGATGATGGGGATTATGGCGATGGCAACCAGTGCTGAAGTTGACTCTGAGACAAGTATTGACTCACCAACCGAGGATTTTGATGGGGTCATCGTTATATTTGTGCCGTCTGAGGGAGCAACATTTGCGGAAATGAATACATACACGGCCGAACAGCTCATGGATGAAATGGCCGGTAGCCGCCAAATGGAGCTAGAAAACATGGAAGTGCTAGAAGAGCGAGAACCAGTCACAATCAACGACTATGTTGGGCTGCGTACCACAATTCAAGGAACAGATGCCGGGACCCCTATGCTGATGGAGGTAACGGTGCTTGAGCACGAGGGACTAGGTTATATGATGACGACCATCGGTTCTCAAGAGGAATTTGCAAGTGAGCAAGCCGGTATTACCGCCCTGACTGACACACTTGTCTTGTCTGTACCTGCGGAAGGTGCGTTTGAAGAAGCTAGCGAAGAGATGCTGGAAGACCTGACCGGCATGTTCGGTGGTGGCGGTATCGTCACAGAAGGCCGACTAGATATTCCCGCTATTGGCGTCAGCTTCGAGGTCCCCGATGGTTGGACCGGTATGAGCCTAATGGGCTTCTTAGGGATGGCAACCAATGGATCGATGGATGCCGCTGTTGAGAGCGATCAGCTTGATGAAGGGGTGGTCTTCATGGTCACCTTGGCAGATGGTGAGGACATGGAAGAGGCTTGGGGAAATACCACGGATGAGATGGTGACTTCCATGGTTGGATCTGGTGAAATTAGCGATGAGGACATTGAAATTGTGGAAGATCGCGTACCAGTGACCGTAAATGGATATCTTGGAGAGCGCACAACCATGGAGATGGTAAGCGAAGGAACTGAAGTGTTTGTTGAGCTAACCATTCTTGATAACGACGGTCTGCTATATATGATGATGTACGCCGGTGCTGCGTCTGACTATGGGGCTGAGCAAGAAAACTACACCTTCCTTGTGAATTCGCTTGAGCTAACTGAGCCAGACCTAGATGCGCTAGGATTGGATGAATTTGGTGATCTTGGCGACTTTGAGGAAGGTGACTTTTCTGATGACTTTTCACTAGATATTGAAGAGCCCAAGCTCATAGAGCCACTACCTATCAATGGCACGGTCGCGTTTGATGGTCGTTCAGAAGTTGGGTATCAAGCTAACGTTGAGATTGGATCAACCTACCTGATCTTCTTGCAAGGCGCATCAGATACCACCCTGCATATCTTCCCACAGGGAGATGACCCGATGGGGTACATAGATTTGCGTTCGGATGAGTATGAACTTTTGGTTTGGGAAGCAGATACACCTGCGGTTACCATGGCTGGTCGTTTCTACTTTGAATCTGACCAAGGTGAAATCAAACTCTCTATATTCGAAGCGGTAGACCTAGAAGCGACCAAGCGCATCATTTCTGTTGCTGATGGGGAAACCTTGATGGTTGTTGGCTCTGCCGAAGCTGATATCAAAATCGATATCACGTCTGATGTGTTGGTTGATTCGGTTGACTTTGGTTATGGCGGTAATGAGTTTGCGGTCTTGACGGAACCGGGCGATTATGAAATCGTTATTTCTCAATGGGACACAGATGAAGAAATGGGTAACCTTTACCTTGTTACGCTTCCGAGTGATTTTGAACTAATCGCTCAAAGCGGGTTTGAATTTGATTCAGATGTTGTTTATCAATCGGAAGAAGGTGAGTTAGGCTGTTTTTGGATGGAAACCAGTAGCGGGGATTTCAACTGGATTCGTGTGGAAGAAGCTTTTGGTCTTTCTGAAAAGATGACGCAGACGGAATGCTACCAGCTTGATTCATGTGACGGTGGTGAGGGGCAATCTGGAGGCGGATGCTACAAATGGGCTGAATCAGCAGATGCTGAAGCGCTTGAGTGGGATGTGCAATAGAGTTTAGCTGTAGATCCATGTAATAATCAAAAGGGGGCTAATTCCTTATGAAATTAGCCCCCTTTTTTGTTTGAGAGTTGACAGTTTTTGCTTATACTGGGAACCGTAGTTTCGTTTATATTCAAAAGGAATATTTCATTGATAAACAAACGAGTTTACGCTTACACAAAAAAATCTAGGTGGCTTAATTTAGGAAAAACTACAGCACTTGTTTTCTTACCACTTTTATTGTTGCTATTGCTTTTTGCTCTTTGGGGCAATCTTTTTCTTGACCTTGATTTGAGTGAACTTGTAAATCGAATTAGATCAATTTTTTCCTTGTTCGCTATTGGAATTGGCGTAGGTTCTGTTGTTGGCTTCTTTATTCGAGAATCACTTCGATTTGAACTGGATGATGAAAGCATTCGCACACAAGGGTGGGGACAAACGCAATTAACTATTCCGTATGCTGACATCACCGAAATTCGAAAATCAAGATTTGGCGTTGTGCAAATAAAGTCAGAGCATTTGAATCGAGTCATTCATTTGAACCCATCATATTTTGAACCAAAAGATTATGCTGAAATTCAAGCAGTTTTGGAGGCGTGGAAAGAAATCACCCCCATAACCGGGAATGAATTTCGAACACCGCTTATTGTTTTAGGTTGTATTGTTGGATTTGGCATCCTTGTTCCAATTTTTATCACATCCACCAATCCCGTTGTAAAAGCTACACCCTTCATTGCCTTATTTATTTTTACGCTGGTCATAATTTTTCTGATGAGAAATAGTAATGAAGCACCGTCACCTAAGTTTAATAAATTTGCGACCTACTTCTTCGCATTTGGAGCTGCGCTGATGGCAGTTTTAATTATTTTTAATTAAACGGAATTTGTCGCAGTCGTTTGCCAGTTACATCAAAAACAGCGTTGGCAATGGCCGCTGCCACCGGCCCCGAGCTCGCCTCACCTGCACCTAAAAACGGATACCCCGGCCGGTCCAAGATCACCGTTTCAATGACGGGGGCATCAGGAAAACGCAAAATCGGATAGCTGTCCCAATCAAGACTGGTCACCCCAGTTTCATCAAACGTTACCTGCTCAAACAGCGCCCAACTGGCCGCCTGCAAAAACCCGCCTTCCATCTGGTTTGCCAGCCCGTCTGGGTTGATCACCTCACCAGAGTCAACGACCATCAAAACTTTTTCAAGTTTGATTTTGCCTGC